>NZ_JBFBJT010000017.1:0-75062 GCF_040686175.1 Streptomyces sp. NPDC086077
GCCAGCTCCGCGGCCTCGGCGGCCGCCGCCTCGTGGTCACCGCCCGGCGCCTCGCCGACGGTGCCCAGTGCCAGTCCGCTCGTCCAGTCGACCAGCGCGGCCCCCCGGGCGCCGGGCAGCCTCATGGCTTCGAGTAAGCACTCGTCGATTCCGGGCACCGTGGACTCCCCTCCTGCCTGGGTTCGGCTGAGTGACCCAGAGACTACGCAACGTGTGTGCGGCGGGTGAGCGTTCTGGCATTTTCCGGTGGAACATGCGGCGAGTGGCTAATGTGGGTCAACTGGCGTCGTTTACCGGCAAGTTGATCACCCCTTCGCGGGCGCGGGAAGCGCGCTCAGCGTGCCCGCGTGCGCCCCGCCGGACTCGGCCACGATCTCGTCGATCGGCTGCGGGGTGCGTACGGTCGCGAAGGCCACGCCCCCCGCGCCGTCCGGCACGAAACCGTAGACGCCCGGCCGGGCCAGGGAGTTGTACGCGTAGTGGTGGGCGAAGTAGTAAGCGCCTGTGTCCAGCGCCGCCGCGTAGTCCCCCTGCTCCAGCAGCGGCAGCTCGCGGCCCTCGGCCAGCAGGTCACCCGCGAAGCACGCCGGTCCCGCCACGTCCTGTACCACGGCCGGCCCCTCCTTCGGCCGCCCCTTGCCGTCGTACGCGGCGATTCGCAGCGGCCACGACCCCGGCGCGTACACCGTCCGCGCCGCCACCTGCACGCCCGCGTGCGTCACCGCCACCGGCCGGCCGCCCGCGCTCTTGGCGTACTCCACCCGCGCCACCACCGTCCCATGCTTGGCCAGCAGCGACCGCCCGAACTCGGTGACCAGCCCGTACCGCCCGTCGAACAGCCCGGGCACCGCCTCTTTGAGCATCCGCGCGTACTGCGCGTACGTCGGTGTCGTCGCCTCCGAGGCGAAGTTCACCGGCAGCCCGCCACCGATGTCGAGCGTGTCGACCTGCGGCCGCCCGATCCGCCGGTTGATCTCCTCCGCCAGCGCGTACGTCGCCGCCACGCCCTCGGTCATCCGGGACAGCGGGATGCCCTGAGAGCCGGTGTGCGCGTGCAGCCGGGTCAGCCAGGGACGCTCGGCGTACGCCCGTATCACCCACTCGCGCGCCCCCTCGTCCCGCAGCGCGACGCCGAACTTCGAGGTCGCCGTGGCAGTGGAGAGCGCCTCGATGGAACCGCCGCCGACCTGCGGATTCACCCGGAGTCCGAGGGGGGAGCGGCTCGGTGCGGAGCGCATGAGGGCGTCGAGGCGGTCCAGTTCCTGCGGGTTGTCCGCGTTGACGGCGATGCCCAGCGCCAGCGCCTCGCGCAGCTCCGCCGGGGTCTTCGCGGGCGAGTCCAGCACCGTCCGCTGAGGCGCCACCCCGGCCGCCCGGGACAGCGCCAGCTCGCCCGGGCTCGCCACCTCCGCGCCGATGCCCTCGTCACGCAGCAGCCGCAGCACCGGGACCAGCGGGGAGGCCTTCACCGCGAAGGCGTGCAGCACGGGCGTGCCGGGTGCCACCACCGCGTCGAACGCCGCGCGCAGCTCCGCCGCCGACTCCCGGATGCCGGTGACGTCCAGCAGCCCGGCGAGCGGGGCGTCGGGCCCCAGCAGCCCCTGTTCCACGGCGGCCCGCACGGCCTCGTCGCGTCGCGCCGCGCGTGCGTCGCCCGCCCCGCCTTCAGGAACGTCGTCCATGGGGTCCCCCGTCGTGTAGATCGTTCTGTCGCTTCGCTGCGCATGCTCCATGCATCCAGCCAAACATCCGTGCCGGCGCCGTGTCGGGCAGCCCCACTATTGACTAGCTCTATTCATGTCGCCAGGATGTGAATAACGCCAGCAACATTCCGCAGGGAGCTCCGAGAGAGCAGCCACCAGGAGGCAGACCATGTCAGGACCCCGCCCCGTACGAGCGCCGCGCGGTACGCAGCCGAGCGCCCTGGGCTGGCAGCAGGAAGCTGCCCTGCGGATGCTGCAGAACAACCTCGACCCCGAGGTCGCCGAACACCCCGACAAGCTCGTCGTCTACGGCGGCACGGGCAAGGCGGCGCGGGACTGGCGGTCCTTCGACGCGATGGTGCGCACGCTCCAGGGGCTGAAGCAGGACGAGACGATGCTCGTCCAGTCCGGCCGCCCCGTCGGCGTCATGCAGACCCACGAGTGGGCGCCGCGGGTCCTCATCGCCAACTCCAACCTCGTCGGCGACTGGGCCAACTGGGAGGAGTTCCGCCGCCTGGAGGCCCTCGGCCTGACCATGTACGGGCAGATGACCGCCGGTTCCTGGATCTACATCGGCACCCAGGGCATCCTCCAGGGCACCTACGAGACCTTCGCCGCGGTCGCCGCGAAGAAGTTCGACGGCACGCTCGCCGGGACGATCACCCTCACCGCCGGACTCGGCGGCATGGGTGGCGCCCAGCCGCTCGCCGTGACCATGAACGACGGCGTCGCGATCTGCATCGACTGCGACCCGCGGGCCATCGAGAGGCGCATCGAGCACCGCTACCTCGACGTCAAGGCCGACTCCCTCGATCACGCCCTCCAGCTCGCCACCGAGGCCCGCGACGCCCGGCGCCCGCTGTCCATCGGCGTCCTCGGCAACGCCGCCGAGCTCGTCCCGCAGCTTCTCGCCATGGGCGCCCCCATCGACATCGTCACCGACCAGACCTCGGCGCACGACCCGTTGGCGTACCTGCCGCTCGGCGTCGGCTTCGACGAGATGGCGGCCTACGCGGCGAAGGACCCGGCGGGCTTCACGACGCGGGCCCGTGAGTCCATGGCCCGGCACGTCGAGGCGATGGTGGGCTTCATGGACGCCGGCGCCGAGGTGTTCGACTACGGCAACTCCATCCGCGGCGAGGCCCGACTGGCCGGGTACGACCGGGCCTTCGCCTTCCCCGGCTTCGTCCCCGCCTACATCCGCCCGCTGTTCTGCGAGGGCAAGGGCCCCTTCCGCTGGGCGGCCCTGTCCGGCGACCCGGCCGACATCGCCAAGACCGACAAGGCGATCCTCGACCTCTTCCCCGAGAACGAGTCCCTGGCCCGCTGGATCAAGATGGCCGGCGAACGCGTCCACTTCCAGGGCCTGCCCGCCCGGATCTGCTGGCTCGGGTACGGCGAGCGGGACAAGGCCGGCGAGCGGTTCAACGACATGGTCGCGAGCGGGGAGCTGGCCGCGCCGATCGTCATCGGGCGCGACCACCTCGACTGCGGCTCCGTGGCCTCCCCTTACCGCGAGACCGAGGCCATGCTCGACGGCTCCGACGCGATCGCCGACTGGCCGCTGCTGAACGCGATGGTGAACGTGGCGTCGGGCGCGTCCTGGGTCTCCCTCCACCACGGTGGCGGCGTCGGCATGGGCCGCTCGATCCACGCCGGCCAGGTGACGGTGGCCGACGGTACGGCGCTGGCCGGCGAGAAGATCCGGCGGGTCCTCACCAACGACCCCGGGATGGGCGTCATCCGGCACGTCGACGCGGGCTACGACATCGCCGAGTCGGTGGCGTCGGACCGCGGCGTGCGGGTACCGATGCGTGAGGGTGACCAGGCGTGACGCGCACCGAGGACGGCCGGGCCGACGGCACGGCCACGGGCGGGGCCGCGCCGGACGCGGCCCCGGCAGCCGCCGTCCCCCACGGCGCCTCCTTCCAGGAGATGTGGCGCGAGCTGCTCCCCGTCGGACGACACCCCGGCACCCGTGGCTACCGCCGCTTCGCCTGGACCGGGGCCGACGCCGAGTGCCGGGACTGGTTCCGGGCGCAGGCCGAGGCGCGGGGACTGGTCTACGAGCTGGACCGCAACGGCAACCAGTGGGCCTGGCTGGGGGACCCCGCGCAGGGGGACGCCGTCGTCACCGGGTCGCATCTCGACTCCGTGCCCGACGGCGGGGCCTTCGACGGGCCCCTCGGGGTGGTCTCGTCGTTCGCCGCGCTGGACGAACTCCGCGGTCGCGGCGTGCGCTTCGGCAAGCCACTCGCCGTCGTCAACTTCGGCGACGAGGAGGGCGCCCGCTTCGGGCTTGCCTGCGTCGGGTCCCGGCTCGCCGCCGGGCAGCTCACCGTCGAACAGGCGCACCGCCTGACCGACGGCGACGGGACCACGCTGCCGCAGGCCATGGAGGCCGCCGGGTACGACCCCGACGCCATCGGACCCGACCCGGAGCGACTCGCCCGCATCGGTGCCTTCGTCGAGCTGCACGTCGAACAGGGGCGCGCCCTGGACCTGTCAGGCGACCGGGTGGGCATCGCCAGCGCCATCTGGCCGCACGGCCGCTGGCGGTTCGACTTCCGGGGCGAGGCCAACCACGCCGGCACCACCCGGCTCGTGGACCGGCGCGACCCGATGCTGCCGTACGCCGAAACCGTCCTCGCCGCCCGCCGCGAGGCCCACCTCGCGCAGGCCGTCGCCACCTTCGGCAAGATCGCCGTCGAGCCCAACGGGGTCAACGCCATTCCCTCCCTGGTGCGTGGCTGGCTCGACTCCCGCGCCGCCGACCAGCAGGCCCTCGACACCGTCGTCACCGGGATCCAGCGGGCGGCCCGCGAATACGCCGACGCGCATGGTGTCGACCTGGACGTGGTACGCGAGTCGTTCACACCGGTCGTCGAGTTCGACCACGCCCTGCGCGACGAACTCGCCCGCATCCTCGGCAAGGACACCGACCTCAAGGTCCCCGTCCTGGGCACCGGCGCCGGACACGACGCCGGAATCCTGTCCGGGACGATCCCGACCGCCATGCTGTTCGTGCGCAACCCCACCGGCGTCTCGCACTCCCCGGCCGAGTTCGCCGCCGAGGACGACTGCGTGGCCGCGGTGGGGGCACTCGCCGACGTACTGGAAGGGCTGACCCGCGCGTGACACGGACGTACTGGCTGGAGCACGCCTGGCTCGGCACCCATGTCGAGCCGGGAGTCGCCGTCGACACCGAGGGCGGCCGGATCACCGCCGTCCACCAGGACACCGGGGCGCCGCCCCCCGGTGCCGAGGTCCTGCGCGGTCTCACCCTCCCCGGCCTCGCCAACGCCCACAGCCACGCCTTCCACCGCGCCCTGCGCGGCACCGTGCAGGTCGGCTCGGGCACCTTCTGGACCTGGCGCGAGGTGATGTACGCCACCGCCGACCGGCTCACCCCGGACACGTACCACGCGTTGGCCAGGGCGGTCTACGCCGAGATGGCCCTCGCCGGGATCACGGCCGTCGGCGAGTTCCACTACGTCCACCACGCCCACGGCGGCACGCCCTACGCCGACCCCAACGCCATGGGCGAGGCGCTCGTCGCGGCGGCCGCCGAGGCCGGGATCCGCATCACCCTCCTCGACACCTGCTACCTCTCCTCCGGCTTCGGGCAGCCGCCCGACGCGCACCAGCGCCGCTTCTCCGACCGGACGGCGCAGGAGTGGGCCGAACGCTGTTCAGTTCTCAAGGAACGGGATCACGCACGGATCGGCGCGGCGATCCACTCCGTACGGGCCGTGCCCGCCGACCAGTTGGCGACCGTGGCCCGGTGGGCCGAGGAGCGGCGGGCCCCGCTGCATGTGCACCTGTCCGAGCAGACCGCCGAGAACGAGGCCTGCCTGAACGCGCACGGCCGCACCCCCACCCAGCTCCTCGCCGACCACGGCGTGCTCGGCCCCCGCACCACCGGCGTCCACAACACGCATCTCACCGGCGGGGACATCGCGCTGATCGGTGGCAGCGGCACCGGCACCTGCATGTGCCCCACCACCGAGCGCGACCTCGCCGACGGCATCGGCCCGGCCGTGGCCCTCCAGAAGGCGGGCTCCCCCCTCAGCCTCGGCTCCGACAGCCACGCCGTCGTCGACCTGCTCGAAGAGGCGCGCGCGATGGAGCTGAACGAGCGGCTGCGCACCCGCACCCGCGGCCACTGGACGGCAGCCGCCCTGCTGCGGGCCGCCTCGGCGGACGGGCATGCCGCGCTCGGCTGGGCGGACGCTGGCACCCTGGAGCCCGGAGCGCTCGCCGACTTCACGACGGTCGCGCTCGACTCGGTCAGAACCGCGGGTCCGCTGCCCCGGCTCGGCGCCGAGACGGCCGTATTCGCCGCGACGGCAGCGGATGTGCGCCATACGGTCGTGGGCGGGCGGCACGTCGTACGCGACGGGGCGCACACCCTCGTACCCGATGTGCCGCAGGCACTGGCGCAAGCCGTCGACGCCCTGCGCGCCTGACGACCGCCGACCCGGGCCCGAACGAGGCCGACCCGAGCCCCCACGAGGACGCCATGAGCAGCACCACCAGCGCCGCCCCCGGCACGACCACCGTCATCACCGACATCGCCGCACTGGTCACCAACGACCCCTCCCTCGGTGACGGTTCCCCCCTGGGCCTGATCCGGGACGCGGCCGTCGTCATCGACGGCGACCGCGTCGCGTGGACCGGTGAATCAAGCAAAGCACCCGCCACCGACAACCGGGTCGACGCCGGTGGCCGGGCGGTGATCCCGGGCTTCGTGGACTCCCACTCGCACCTGGTCTTCGCGGGCGACCGCACCGAGGAGTTCAACGCCCGTATGTCGGGCCGCGCGTACAGCGCGGGCGGCATCCGGACCACGGTCGCCGCCACGCGTGCCGCCACGGACGCCCAGCTGGAGGCCAACCTCACCCGTCACCTGGCCGAGGCCCTCCGCCAGGGCACCACCACCTTCGAGACCAAGTCGGGCTACGGCCTGACCGTCGAGGACGAGTCCCGGGCCCTGCGCATCGCCGCCGCCCACACCGACGAGGTCACCTACCTCGGCGCCCACATCGTCCCCCCCGACTACGCCGAGGACCCGGCGGCGTACGTCGCCCTGGTCACCGGCGAGATGCTCGACGCCTGCGCCCCGCACGCCCGGTGGATCGACGTCTTCTGCGAGAAAGGCGCCTTCGACGGCGACCAGGCCCGCGCGATCCTCCTCGCGGGCAAGGCCAAGGGCCTGCACCCGCGCGTCCACGCCAACCAGCTGACCCACGGCCCCGGCGTCCAGCTCGCCGTCGAACTGGACGCCGCCAGCGCCGACCACTGCACCCACCTCACCGACGCGGACGTCGACGCGCTCGCCGGTGGCTCCACCGTCGCCACCCTGCTCCCCGGCGCCGAGTTCTCCACGCGCGCCGAGTGGCCCGACGCCCGCCGGCTCCTCGACGCTGGCGTCACCGTGGCGCTGTCGACGGACTGCAACCCGGGCTCGTCGTTCACCTCGTCCGTGCCGTTCTGCATCGCGCTCGCCGTACGGGACATGCGTATGACCCCGGACGAGGCGCTCTGGTCCGCCACGGCGGGCGGGGCCCGCGCCCTGCGCCGCGACGACATCGGCCGGCTGAGCCCCGGCGCCTACGCCGACCTGGCGTTCCTCGACGCCCCGAGCCATGTGCACCTGGCCTACCGGCCGGGGGTTCCCCTGGTGACCGAGGTGTGGCGGCGCGGTCTGCGCGTCGGCTGACGTCCGGTCAGGCCGCTCCCGCCCGCCACCGCTGGTCCGGGTCCCCGTTCGCGTCGTCCAGCGACCGGAACTCCAGCCCGCCCTCGCCGTCCGGCGTCATCGCCGTCCCCTCGTCGACGGCGGGCCGGACCAGTCCGGCGTCGTCCACCACGAACGTGAGGTTGCGCGCGTTCCTGCCTTCCACGGAGGAGCAGGTCCAGATGCCCACGCCCCGGTCCGTCGAGCCCCGGCTGTCCAGGCAGAAGTCCGGGTCGGCGGCCGACTGGAGCACACCGCGCCCGCTGTCGACCCGCCAGCGCTGGGTGGCGGCCTGCGCACAGGGAGCCGTGATCACGTCCACGCCCTTGTCCAGGTCGCCGTCCCGGATGTCCAGGCACAGCCCCGAGGCGACGTTCACGACCTGCGCGTAGGCGCTGCCCGGCGGGTACGCCGGTGGAGGCGGTGGCGGGGTCGTGGACGGCTTGGGTGGGTGGGTCGTGCGCGACGGGGACGGACTCGCCGTCGGGGAGGGCGGCTTGGCGGGCTTCGAGGCCGAGGCCGAGGGGGAGGCGGGGGGCGCCGGCACGGTCGCGGTCACCGTCACCGCGGGCGGCGGCGTGACGCCGATCCGGTTCGAGGCGTTCCCGGTGGGGGAGTCGCCCGGGGACAGCAGGAGGAACAGCAGCGGCGCGAGGGCCACACCCAGCCCCGCGGAGGTGAGCGCCACCCGGCGGGACGGCGGCCAGGCCCGCTCCCGCGCGCCACGGCCGCCCGTGCCCGACGCGCCGGTGGTCCGCGCCGCGTACCCGGCGCCCGGTTCGCCGCCGATCCGCGCCGCGTAGGCCGCGCCGGCCCACGGCATCAGCCCCTCCGCCAGCGCGGTGCGCGGCGCGTCGCGCAGGGCGGTCAGCTCCTCGTAGGCGGTGGTGCAGTGCGGGCAGTGCGCCATGTGGGTGGCCAGGTCGGGACTGTGCCGGGGCGACTGCGGCCGCACCGACTCCTCGATCAGCCGCCGGAAGTCCTGGCAGTCCGGGTCGTCGGAGGCGGCCAGCCGGGATCGCAGCAGGGACCGGCCGAGCGCGCCCAGCGCGGCTTCGATGCCGTACGTCACGTCCTCGGGGGTGATGCCCAGCAGTACGGCGGTCCGCTCGGCGCTCTCCTGCTCCACGAGGCCGTACCAGATCAGGCCGCGGGAGCGGTCGGGCAGCGTCCGGTAGGCGGCGAGCATGGGCGGGAGGGGCCCGTTCGGTCCGGCCGTGTTGAGGACCAGCAGCAGGCCCGCGTCGAGCGCCGCCGAGCGGTCGCCCTCGGCCCAGGTCGCGGCCACCCGGCCGGTCAGCAGCAGGAGCTGGTGCCGCCACGGGGCGGCCGGGTCGGTGCCGCGTGCCGTCTTGCGGGCCGCCAGCGTGAACGCCTGCGCCGCGAGCTGACGGGCCGTCGAGTCCCCGGTCGTGCACAGCCGGGCATAGGTGAGGACCGACGCCTGGTGACGGGCGCGCAGTTCCTGGAGCGCCGGGTAGGCGTCGGCGCTGTCGGCGCGCAGCAGTTCGGTCAGCCGTGCGTCGGACGCGCCGGAATGCCCGCCGTCCGCCGCGTCGTTGTCGGTCCCCTCGGGCCGAGCCATCCACCCACCTCCTCGCGTCCCCGCCGCAGCCCAGCCAAGTCGCTGACGTACCGGCCAGTTTGGTGGCTGACCATAGTGGTGGAGGGAGGCTTGCGGGGAAAGAGGTTACCGAGGGTAATGAAGCGGTCGGCCCGGCGGGGCCGAAGCGGCGCGTCCGGCGCCCGAGGGCGCCGGACGGGAAGCCTGTGGGTGGGCCGGTGTCACTCCTCGACCGTCAGCCCCTTGCGCAGCCGTCCCAGCGTCCGGGACAGCAGCCGCGACACGTGCATCTGTGAGATGCCCAGTTCCTCACCGATCTCGGACTGGGTCATGTTGGCGACGAAGCGGAGGGACAGGATCTTCCGGTCCCGGTGCGGGAGTTCCGCGATCAGCGGCCTCAGGGACTCGACGTACTCGATGCCCTCGATCCCGTGGTCCTCGTACCCGATGCGGTCCGCGAGGGCGCCCTCGCTGTCGTCCTCCTCGGGCTGCGCGTCCAGCGAGGAGGCGGTGTAGGCGTTCGAGGCGGCCATGCCCTCGACGACCTCGTCGTGGGACAGCCCGAGCCGCTCCGCCAGTTCGGCCACCGTGGGCGCGCGGTCGAGCTGCTGGGCCAGCTCGTCGCCGGCCTTGGCCAGGTCGAGCCGGAGCTCCTGCAGCCGGCGCGGAACGCGCACGGACCACGAGGTGTCACGGAAGAAGCGCTTGATCTCGCCGATGATGGTTGGCATGGCGAAGGTGGGGAACTCGACGCCACGGCTGAGTTCGAAGCGGTCGATCGCCTTGATCAGGCCGATGGTGCCGACCTGGATGATGTCCTCCATCGGCTCGCTGCGGGAGCGGAACCGGGAGGCGGCGAACTTGACCAGCGCGAGGTTGAGTTCGACGAGCGTGTTGCGCACGTAGGAGTACTCGTGCGTGCCTTCCTCGAGCGATTCCAGCCGCTCGAAGAGGGTCTTGGACAGGGCCCGCGCATCGACGGGACCGACCTCGTCGTACGGGGGGATCTCCGGAAGTCCGGCCAGTACGTCGTCCTGGACGCCGGGGGCGTCCTCATGGACGGCGAACGTCTCGCTGTCCTGCGCGATGGGATCCAGATGTTCCGAAGTGGGTGTCGACGTCGCCGTCCGGGTATGCGATGCGTCGAGCCGGGGTGACATGATGTCCTCCATCGTTCTCGGCATAAGGCTGCCGAAGCCATTACGTGCACTGCGGTGTGCGGCGCCTCCAAAGCCGGCCGTGTTGGTTTACGTGTCTCTACTAGCCCTACCCGCTTTCCCGAACCCTTCGCAAGTGCGTTCTGTGGGCATATGTCCGTTTCTGGGCGGATGTTCGGCTGTCGAAGCACGTAGGGAAGGCGTAGTGTTCGAGGGCGACAGTCAGCAGCCACGACCTCGGGAGAGAGAGACGGCATGGACCACGGGACGGTCGGCAGTGCGCAGTCGGGCCGGCTTCTGGTGGAGGTGCGGGAGGAGGGCTCCAGTGCCGTCGTGACGCCGGCGGGTGAGCTCGATCACCACACCGCCGATCTGTTGCGGGAACCACTGGACGCATGCCTCGCCAAGGGTTTCAGTCGTCTGGTCGTCGACTGTTCGCGGCTGGAGTTCTGCGACTCCACGGGGTTGAACGTACTGCTCGGTGCCCGTCTGAAGGCGGAGGACGCCGGGGGCGGAGTGCACCTGGCGGGCATGCAGCCCGTGGTGGCTCGTGTGTTCGAGATCACGGGAGCGGATGCGGTCTTCACCGTGCACGACACGGTCGAGGCGGCCCTGTCCGGCGAGGGCGATGCCGACTGAGCGTCCTGGGTCGTCCCGAAGTAGGGGGTGTTCCCCCGGATCGGTCGGGCAGGAGACATCCTGAACATGTCGGCGGCAATCGTGATCGAGCGTGCGGACAGTGAGTACTGAGCACCGACCTATTCGTAACTGAACTCTTGAATCGTGAACTGGTGAATCGGTGAGGTGAAGCGCTGATGAGCACCACCCGGCCCTACCCGCCGGGCGACCGCGGCCCGGAGCCCAGCGGCGCTTCCGGGGTGTCCGAGGGGGGCGTGCCAGGGACCGGGGCGTCCGCAGGGGGCGCGACCGTGTCGCCGGGGGCAGGTCAGGTACGCAGGCTGAGGTTCGACGGCGAGAGCGGCGTCGTGCCGCTGGCCCGTGATTTCGCCCGTCAGGCGCTGTACGCGTGGGGCTGGCTGCCGGCCGCGACCGCGGATCAGCGGGCGGCCGCGGAGGACGTGTTGCTCGTCGTCTCCGAGCTGGTCACCAACGCGTGCCTGCACGCGGAGGGGCCGGACGAGATGTTCATCACCTGCGACAACAAGGTGATCCGGATCGAGGTCTCCGACCGCGGGACGGGGCAGCCCGCGCCGCGGACGCCGCACCGGGCCGGACGGCCGGGCGGGCACGGGATGTTCATCGTGCAGCGCCTCTGTCTGGACTGGGGTGTCGTACGGGCCCCCGGTGTCGCCGGCAAGAGAGTGTGGGCGGAGCTGGGAGCGCCCGCGTAGGGCGTTTCGCATCCCCACACTTCCGACACGCCTCACGTCTTCCCTCCTCATCTCCCCGGGCGTACCTTGACGGCCCGATCTGATGTGCCGTCAGGAAATGAGGGGGCGACGATGTCCACCGTGTCGTACCGGAAACGAACCGCGGCGCTCGCGTCCGCCACCGCCCTGGCCGGCTCGGCGGTACTGCTCGCCGCCCCCGCGGCCCAGGCCGAGGTCGTCGACGTCAACTACCAGTGCAAGACGCCGATCGGTGACAAGAGCGCGGTCTCGCCCATCGACATCAAGGGCGTCAGGAGCGGGGCCGGCTACCGGATCACCATGTCCTGGCAGAAGGGCGTCTCCTCCAGCCCCGTCGAACTCGGCAAGGGCGCGATGAACCCGAGCGCCACCGTCGCGCTGGGCGGCGCCGACAGCGGCACGCTGACCGTGACCGGCCCCCCCAATCAGGCCGCGATCCCCGCCGATACCCCCATCACGATCAGCGACCTGTCGGGCACCTACACCCCGAAGAAGACCGGCAAGGTCACCTTCACTGCGGGGATCCTCACCATCAAGGCCCTGGGCACGACGACCACCTGCATCCCGAGCAACGACCCCGGGCCGTCCCTCACGCTCGACGTCACCGCGTCGGCCGGCGGGGGAGCGCCCCAGCAGGGCGGCGGCGACTCAGGCGCGCAACTCCCGCGGACCGGCCCCGAGGACTCCGCGATCGCCCTCGGCACGCTCGGCGGAACGGTCCTGCTGGCGGGCGCGGCGGGCGCGCTCTGGCTGACCCGACGGAACCAGGCGGCACGCGTACGCCGTTGAGCCGCCGGAACCCGTCGGTAGGCGTACGCCGCGCCGAGTCACCGGAACCGGGCGGTACACCGCCGACCATCCCGGAGTACGACCTCTGGAGCCGCCGATGTCGTGTCCCACCCGTGCCGTGCACGCCGTCTGCCTCTCCCTCCTCGCCCTGCTGTGTGCCGCCCCGGCGGCGACCGCGGCGGGCGAGGGCTGGTCCGTAGCGCCCGCCGGTGGCGGCCGTCCCGCCTTCTACGCGGAGGGCGCGCCCGGCGCGGCGCTGCGGGACACGGTCTCCGTGACCAACGGCACACGGCGTCCGGTCACCGTCCGGCTGACTGGAACCGGCGTGCCGGTCACCTTCGCCGACGCCGAGATACGCGTGCCCGCCCGCACCCGCGCCGACGTCCCGTTCACCGTGACCGTGCCCGAGGGGGCGGCGCCCGGTGACCGCACGGGGACGATCGCCGTCCGGGGCGGCGACGGCGGGGCGGGGTCCGTCCCCCTGCTGCTGCGGATCGGCGGGCCCGCGCTGTCCGCGCTCACCGTCGAGCGGGTCGCCGTACGCGGTGACCGCATCACGTACGACCTCGTCAACCGCGGCACCACCGACCTCGTACCCACCCTCTCCGTGCACGCCGACGGCGTCTTCGGCACGCTCCTCGACCGCGCCCCGCGCACCCTGCCCGTCGAGCTCGCCCCGGGCCGCCGTCTGCACCTCGGCGAACCCTGGCACGGCAGGCCCGTGCTGGACGCGGTCGACGTACGGCTGACCGTGACCGCGGCGGGAGGGGCGCGGGACACCGCGCGGACCTCGGCGAGGTTCGTGCCGTGGGGCGGGGTGGCGGCGGGCGGCGTCGCCCTGGCCCTCGGCACGGTGGCGCTGAGGGTCGTTCTGCGGCGAAGGCGCCGTACGGCCCCTGAGCCACCGCCCGTGCGCGAACGAGTGTGTGAACCGGCCGAGTTGACGGGAGTGGTCAGGTGAGGACGCGGTTCCTGGTCCCGGCGTTCGCGGCGCTGCTGCTGCTCGTGCCCCCGCCTGCCGTCGCCGTCGCCGCCGACGGGCCGGAGGTGAAGCTGTCCACGTCGCAGGCGGGGACCGGGGGTTCGGTCACCGTGACCGGCGGCGGGTGGCGAAAGCGGACGCTGCTGATGATCCTGATCTGCGGGCAGTCCGTGCCGTCCCGGGGCGTCATCGGGGGCACCAACTCCTGCGCCAACGCGGACGGACGGGCCGTCACCACCGACGCCGAGGGCCGGTTCCGCAAGGAACTGCCGGTCGCCGAGCCGCCCGTGCCGTGCCCGTGTGTCGTGCACGTCGCCACCGTCACCGGCCCCGAGGCGCAGGCCGACGCGATCTTCCAGGTGGCCGGGCACACCGTCGAACCGCTGCCCGCGGAACCGGCGGGCGGGCGCCTTTCGGTGCTCGACGACACCCGGCTCGACGGCTCCAGCGGCCTGCTGACCTGGTTCGGCGCACCGCCCGCCCGCACCCTCGTCCTCACCGTCGGCAACGTCGGCACCTCGGCCGTCACCGACCCCGTCTTCCAGGTCGGCACCTCGCACGGCGTGTTCGCGCCCGCATGGGAGGAACGGCAGTGGCGCGGCACGATCGCACCGGGCCGGAAGGCGCAGATCCGGCTGCCGGCCGAACTGGCGGCCGGGGCGCACGGCGACTACACCGTCTCCCTGAAGTACGGCGGGAAGGTCCTCGCCGAGCAGCCCTGGGCCGTGGGCCGGCCCTGGGGCGTGACGCTCTTCTGGGTCCTGGTCTGCCTTGTGGTGCCGGCGGCGGTGTTCCGCGCCGGGATGGCCGTGGTGGACCGGGTACGGCCGCGCCGGCCGGGCGGTGTACGGCACCGTCGGCTCCCCATGCGGCTGCCGTGTCCGAGTGCCCGTCGGCGACCGCAGCCCCCCTCGAACTCGACCCTGCCGTGGTTCACCCCGGACGCGGATCCGGGCACGGCCGGTCGGCTCTCCGCACCGCACGACGACAGCCCGCCGAGTCGTACGACTCCGCTCAGAAAGGGACCCACGTGAGAACGCGAAGGAGAGTCACACCGGCCGCCCTGGCGATGCTGGTGGGCGGTGCCGGGGTGCTGCTCGGCGTGGCAGCGGTGCCCGCTCAGGCCGCCGAGGTGTCGTACCGGACCGAGTGCGTCCCGCCGCCCATCTCCGGACTGCCGCCCGTGCAGGGCACCACGACGGTGGCGGTCGCCGCTCCGGCGACGGCGAAGGTGGGGGACGAGGTGGAGGTGGTCTGGACGTTCGTGCGGGCGGCCTCCGAGAACCCCGACCTCGTCGACCTGCCCGCGAACTCGGTGCAGCCGAGCGGCACCCTGAAGGCGGCCGGTGCCCAGGTCGCGGACATCGCGATGCGGGGGCCGCGGGAGAACCCGCCGATTCCCAAGGGCGGCGCCATGGTGCTGTCCGCCATGAAGGGCACGCTGAAGCTGGCGGCGCCCGGCGCGGTGACGCTCACGCCCGGCGCGTACGCCATCAACGCCATGTCGACGGACACGAAGTGCGCCCCGCAGGAGGCCGTGCAGGCGGCGGCCACCATCGATGTGACGCCGGCCGACGGCGGCTCGGGGACGGGCAGCCCGACGCCGAGCCCCACGGACAGCGGATCGGCGCCACCCTCGCCGACGGGCAGCGCCGCGCCCTCCGGAAGCCCCGCGCCCTCCGGCAGTCCCGCTCCCACGTCGAGCGGGCAGACCGACTTCACCGGCAAGGAGGTCCAGGTCCCCTACGAGTGCAAGACGCCCATCGGTGACAAGGAGGCCACCTCGCCCGTGCAGATCGACGCCCGCAGGAACGGCGGGAGCTTCGATCTCACCGTGCAGTTCAAGGAGTCGGTGATGGACAGCCCGGCCGAGATCCCGAAGGACTCGGTCAAGCCGTCGATGGAGGTGGTGCTCGGCGGTGCCGACACGGGCACGGTCCATGTCGAGGGGCCCACCAACACCGAGGCGATCAAGGCGGGCGACCCGATCGAGATCCCCGATCTGACCGGGACCTACAAGCCGGGGGCGAGCGGTGAGTCGACGCTGTCGCCGGGTGTGCTGACGGTCGAGGCCCTGGGCACGACCACGACGTGCACCCCGTCGAAGACCGAGGTCTCGCTCACCCTGGACACCACCCAGCAGCCGGGCGGCGCCGCGGGCGGCTCGTCCTCGGGCGGCTCGTCGTCGGGCGGTTCCTCCGCGGGGGGTTCGTCCTCCGGCGGCGGCCTCGCCGAAACGGGCGCCGGCGACAACGCCGTCCTCAAGGCCCTCGCCCTGGTCGCCGGCACGGCGGTCCTGCTGGGCGGCGCGGTGTTCACGTTCCTGGCCCGCAAGCCCTGAGAAACGCCAAGGGCCACCACGTCCGAGGAGGATGCGGTGGCCCAAGGGGCACGTACGGCTACTTCACGTCGCCCATCAGGGCGCGGATCTTGCGGCCGGCCGTCATGAAGGCCAGTCCGGCCGCGACGGCGATGATCGCCCACATCGTGTAGTAGACCGCGTCGCCCAGCGGCGCGTTGAGCTTGGTGGTCCAGCCGTTGAGGGCGTTGCCCGTCGCGGTCGCCAGGAACCACAAACCCATGATCTGGCCCACGAACTGCTTCGGCGCCAGCTTCGTCGACAGGGACAGGCCCACCGGCGACAGGCACATCTCGCCGAGGGTCTGCACCAGGTAGACGCTCAGCAGCCAGAAGACGGTGACCTTGCCCGTGTCGCTGTTCGCGGCAGCGGCGCCGGCCAGGCCCATGATGCCGAACGAGCCACCGATGAGCAGCATCGCCAGGGCGAACTTCATGGGCGTGCTGGGCTCACGGTCGCGCTTGGCCAGCTTCACCCAGAGGGCGGCGAAGATCGGGGCGAGCACGATGACCATGGCCGGGTTCACGGACTGGTACCAGGACGCCGGGAACTCCCAGCCGCCGATCGTGCGGTCCGTCTTGCCGTCCGCGAAGATCGTCAGCAGCGAACCGGACTGGTCGTAGATCATCCAGAACAGCACGGCGGTGGCGAAGAACCAGGCGAAGGCCTGGATCTTGGGCTTGTCCTGGCTGGTCAGGGCGGGGTTCCGGTAGATCGTCACGAAGTAGATGATCGGGATCACGATGCCGAGGACCGCGAGCACGTTGACGATGTGCTCTATGTCGTACGTCCCCAGCGCGATGTCCAGGACCAGTGCGGCGACGGCGACACCGCTCCACAGTGCGACCTTGCGCAGCGCGGACCGCTTCTCCTCCGGCGAGGCCGGGGTGCCGGGGTGCTTGCCGATGTCACCCAGGTGGCGGCCGCCGAGGACGTACTGGATGACGGCGAGGGTCATGCCGACACCGGCGACACCGAAGCCGAGGTGCCAGTTGACGTTCTCGCCGAGGTAGCCGACGACCAGCGGGGCGGCCATGCCGCCGATGTTGATCGCCATGTAGAAGAGCGTGAAACCGGCGTCGCGGCGGGCGCTGGGCTGGCCCTCGTAGAGGCCACCGACCATCGCGGAGATGTTCGGCTTGAGCAGCCCGGTGCCGATCGCGATCAGACCCAGACCGCAGAAGAAGGCGGCGTCCGCGGGGATCGCCAGCGTGAAGTGGCCGAGGGCGATGACGATGCCGCCCACCAGTACGGCCTTACGGGCACCCCAGAGCCGGTCCGCGACCCAGCCACCGGGCATGGCGGCCATGTACACGACCGCGTTGTACACGCCGTAGATCGAGGCGGCGAGGGCTTCCCGGCCCGCCAGGGGGCCGTCGAGGACGCCCGCGATCAGGTAGAGAACGAGGATGCCGCGCATTCCGTACCAGGAGAAGCGCTCCCACATCTCCGTCATGAAAAGCGTGGCCATACCGCGGGGGTGGCCGAAGAAGGTCTTCTCGGTGCCGGGGGTGCCCGGGGAGGCCGAGTCCTTCGTCAGGCTGGACGCCATGGTCGATCCTTGCTGGTCGGGACGCGCTCCTAGAGCGATGCGCGCCCGGTGGGGGGACGGCCGGCACCGGCGGATCGGTCGTCCACCCCACGCCCACGGGGAGTCCGCCCCGGATCATGGAGCGGTGGACGACGCCCACCGGGATCCACGCCTCGCGTGCCTCTCTGCGCGCGCGGCCCGGCCACAGGTCATTCCTGGCCGGCCACCGGCCGGCCCGCACACAAAAGTGACCCTTGGCGACATGACGTCCGCCAAAGGTCCCCGCGGTGCTACAGGCGTCCAATCACCATACGACAGGACACTGCCGGAAATGGAAGGACTTGAGACGCGGATCACAGGTGTCGCGGGAACCGCACCCACCCTTTCCAAGGTCTCGGCCTGATCCCACGCTACAGATGCAGGTTCGTACCAAAGCACGGCCGGGTAAGAATCCCGGCCTCGTCATCGCGCCCCGGCCCAGGCCACGGGCGGACTACCATCAGCTCATGACCCGTGTACTGCTCGCCGAGGACGACGCGTCCATCTCGGAGCCGCTGGCGCGCGCACTGCGCCGGGAGGGTTACGAGGTCGAGGTGCGTGAGGACGGACCCACCGCGCTCGACGCGGGCATCCAGGGCGGCGTCGACCTGGTCGTGCTGGACCTCGGGCTGCCCGGCATGGACGGCCTGGAGGTGGCCCGCCGACTGCGTGCCGAAGGCCACACCGTGCCCATCCTGATCCTCACGGCGCGCGCCGACGAGGTGGACACGGTCGTCGGTCTCGACGCAGGCGCCGACGACTACGTCACCAAGCCCTTTCGCCTCGCCGAGCTGCTCGCCCGGGTCCGGGCCCTGCTGCGGCGCGGTGCCGCCGAGCCCCAGCAGCCGCCCGCCACGCACGGGGTGCGGATCGACGTCGAGTCCCACCGCGCCTGGATGGGCGACGAGGAGCTCCAGCTCACCGCCAAGGAGTTCGACCTGCTGCGGGTCCTGGTGCGGGACGCCGGCCGGGTCGTCACCCGCGATCAGCTGATGCGCGAGGTGTGGGACACCACCTGGTGGTCGTCCACCAAGACCCTCGACATGCACATCTCCTGGCTGCGCAAGAAGCTGGGCGACGACGCGGCGAACCCCCGCTACATCGCGACCGTACGCGGCGTGGGCTTCCGCTTCGAGAAGAGCTAGCCCCGCGCCGGGCTCCCCGGGTAAGCCGCGGGTAACACACGGGTAAGAGGGACATGCGCCGCCGACTGATCCAGTCCACGCTCGCCGTGGTGCTCGTCGTGATCGCCGTCTTCGGCGTCTCCCTCGTCGTGGTGGAGACCCGCACGATCAGCACCAGCGCCCAGGAGCGGGTCGAGTCCGAGGCGGTGCGGCTGACCGGCATCGTCGACAGCCGGATCCTCGGCCACGAGCAGATCACCTCCGAGATCCTCGTCGACCAGGTCGGCGACGACCGGTACGCCGTGGTGCACATCCCCGGCCAGCCGCCGATCGAGATCGGCCAGAAGCCGTCCGGTGACGTCATCGAGTCGACCCGGCAGGGCGAGGAGGGCGAGACGGTCACCGTCCAGGAGCCGCGCTCCGCGGTGACCCAGGAGGTCGGCCGTACGCTGCTGATGATCGGCGCGGTGGCGTTGCTGGCCGTCATCGCCGCGGTGCTGCTCGCCCTGCGGCAGGCCAACCGACTCGCCTCACCGCTCACCGACCTCGCGGAGACCGCCGAGCGCCTCGGCTCCGGCGACCCCCGCCCCCGCCGCAAGCGGTACGGCGTCCCGGAGCTGGACCGCGTCGCCGACGTCCTGGACGCCTCCGCCGAACGCATCGCCCGGATGCTCACCGCCGAGCGCCGCCTCGCCGCCGACGCCTCCCACCAGCTGCGCACCCCGCTCACCGCGCTGTCCATGCGGCTGGAGGAGATCACCCTCACCGACGACCCGGCCACCGTGAAGGAGGAGGCGACCATCGCGCTCACGCAGGTGGAGCGCCTCACGGACGTCGTCGAGCGGTTGCTCACCAACAGCCGCGACCCGCGCACCGGCTCGGCGGTCACCTTCGACCTCGACGAGGTGATCCAGCAGCAGCTCGCCGAGTGGCGCCCGGCCTACCGCAACGTGGGCCGCGCGATCGTCAGCTCCGGCAAGCGGCACCTGGAGGCGGTGGGCACGCCGGGCGCGGTCGCGCAGGTGCTGGCGGCCCTGATCGAGAACTCGCTGATGCACGGTGGCGGCACGGTCGCCCTGCGCACCCGCGTCACCGGCAACCAGGCGGTCATCGAGGTCACCGACGAGGGCACCGGCGTCCCGGCCGACCTGGGCGCCCGCATCTTCGAGCGCGCGATCAGCGGCCGCAACTCCACCGGTATCGGCCTGGCCGTCGCCCGTGACCTCGCGGAGGCCGACGGAGGCCGCCTGGAGATGCTCCAGGCCCAGCCGCCGGTCTTCGGGCTGTTCCTGTCGCGTACGCCGGTGACGAAGGCGTCGGACGAGGAGCGGACGGTTCGCTGAGGCGGGCGCCGGGGCCTGCGGCCCGGGGGTCACACCCGGGCCCGCTGCGTCGGCCGTACCGGCTCGGCGGTCTCCAGGAACGATTCCGCGTCGGGCACGGCCTCCTGGGCGGGCAGCGCCCGGAACACCCAGGAGCGGTAGGACCAGAACCGGAAGAGCGTCGCGACGCCGATGCCGACGAACTTGAAGATGTTGCTCTGCAGCGGGCTGTCCCAGCCGAAGCCGTACGTCGCCGCGTACAGCAGACCGTTCTCGATCACCAGGCCGACCCCGCTGAAGAGCAGGAACAGCGTCAGTTCCTTCGTACGGCCGCTCTTGTCGCGGTCGCGGTAGGTGAAATAGCGAAAGCCCAGGTAGTTGAAGGCGATCGCCACCACCGTCGCGATCACACTGGCGCGCACCACCTGGAGGTCGGTCACATGCCGTACCAGGTTGAACACGAGAAGGTTGACGAGGAGACCCGCGCCACCCACCGCCCCGAACCTCGCGACCTCCCGTACGAGCCTGCGTAGCCCTGCGGAACCACGTCCCATGGTCGTACAGGCCCCCAGTCGGTCGGTTTCGTCAACTCCGCCATGCTAACCACCGCCTTCCCGTGATCGCCTGTGTATGTCCTCACGCCCGCAGAAGAGGCGGAAACCGGCCGACCTGGCGTGGCGGATACCCTGGGGGCGTGACGTTCCCGGTAGTCGGCATGGTCGGCGGGGGCCAGCTCGCGCGTATGACGCACGAAGCGGGCATCCCGTTGGGCATCAGGTTCAAGCTCCTCAGTGACACCCCGCAGGATTCCGCGGCGCAGGTGGTCGGCGATGTCGTGGTCGGCGACTATCGCGACCTCGACACGCTGCGCGCCTTCGCGCGCGGGTGCGACGTGATCACGTTCGATCATGAGCACGTGCCCACCGAGCACCTACGGGCCCTGGAGGCGGACGGCATCCCCGTGCGCCCCGGCCCCGAGGCGCTCCAGCACGCCCAGGACAAGGGCGTGATGCGGGCGAGGCTCGACGCGCTCGGCGTGCCGTGCCCACGGCACCGCCTCGTGAGCGACCCGCAGGACGTGGCCGCGTTCGCGGCCGAGGGCGAGGGCTTCCCCGTCGTCCTCAAGACCGTCCGCGGCGGCTACGACGGCAAGGGCGTGTGGGTCGTGGGCTCCGTCGAGGAGGCCGCCGAACCGTTCCGTGCCGGCGTCCCCGTCCTCGCCGAGGAGAAGGTCGACTTCGTACGGGAACTCGCGGCGAACGTCGTCCGCTCCCCGCACGGCCAGGCCGTCGCCTACCCGGTGGTCGAATCCCAGCAGGTGGGCGGGGTCTGCGACACGGTGATCGCGCCCGCCCCCGACCTCGACGAGGCCCTCGCCCTGCGCGCCGAGGAGATGGCGCTGACCATCGCCAAGGAGCTCGGAGTCGTCGGCCACCTCGCCGTCGAGCTGTTCCAGACCCGCGACGGGCGGATCCTCGTCAACGAACTGGCGATGCGACCGCACAACTCCGGCCACTGGTCGATGGACGGCGCCATCACCTCCCAGTTCGCCAACCACCTCCGGGCCGTGCTCGACCTCCCGCTCGGCGACCCGCGCCCGCGCGCGAAGTGGACGGTCATGGTCAACGTCCTCGGCGGCGACTACCCCGACATGTACTCCGCGTACCTGCACTGCATGGCCCGCGACCCCAAACTGAAGATCCACATGTACGGCAAGGACGTGAAGCCCGGCCGCAAGGTCGGTCACGTCAACACCTACGGCGACGACCTCGACGACGTGCTGGAGCGCGCCCGTCACGCTGCCGGCTACCTGAGAGGCACGATCACCGAATGAGCCCCGTTGTTGGCATCGTCATGGGGTCGGACTCCGACTGGCCCGTCATGGAGGCCGCCGCCAAGGCGCTCGACGAGTTCGAGATCGCCTACGAGGTCGACGTCGTCTCCGCGCACCGGATGCCGCGCGAGATGGTCACGTACGGCGAGCAGGCCGCGGACCGGGGACTCAAGGTGATCATCGCCGGTGCGGGCGGCGCCGCCCATCTGCCCGGCATGCTCGCGTCCGTGACCCCGCTGCCGGTGATCGGTGTCCCGGTGCCGCTGAAGTACCTGGACGGCATGGACAGCCTCCTGTCCATCGTGCAGATGCCGGCCGGTGTGCCGGTCGCCACGGTCTCGGTCGCCGGTGCCCGCAACGCCGGACTGCTCGCGGCCCGGATCCTCGCCGCCCACGACGAGGACCTCCTCGGCCGGATGAAGGACTTCCAGCAGGAGCTGAACGTCCAGGCCACCGAGAAGGGCAAGCGGCTGCGCGCCAAGGTCGACGGCGCGGGCGGCGGCTTCGGATTCGGCAACTGACGCTTCGGCGATCGATGCTCGGCGACCGAGGGCGAAGGACGTTTCGGCAACTGATGGCGACAGACAGGGGGGCGGCCATGACCGCACTGGACCAGGCACGGGAACTTCTGCGCGAGTTCCCGGTGGCCGACGGGCACAACGACCTGCCCTGGGCGCTGCGTGAGCAGGTCCGCTACGACCTCGACGCCCGGGACATCGCCGCTCCCCAGGGCGCCCACCTCCACACCGACCTGCCGCGGCTGCGCGAGGGCGGGGTCGGGGCGCAGTTCTGGTCCGTGTACGTCCGCTCGGACCTGCCCGACGCGGTGCCCGCGACGCTGGAACAGATCGACTGCGTACGGCAGTTGCTCGTCCGGTACCCGAAGGTGCTCGCGCCCGCCCTGACGGCCGGTGACATGGAGGCGGCGCGCGCGGAGGGCCGTATCGCCTCCCTCATGGGTGCCGAGGGCGGTCACTCCATCGCCAACTCCCTCGCGACACTGCGGTCGTTGTACGCGCTCGGCGTCCGCTATCTGACCCTCACCCACAACGACAACGTGGCCTGGGCGGACTCCGCGACCGACGAGCCCGGCGTCGGCGGCCTGTCGGCCTTCGGCCGCGAGGTGGTGCGGGAGATGAACCGCGAGGGCATGCTGGTGGACCTCTCGCACGTGGCCGCGACGACCATGCGGGACGCGTTGGAGACCACCGCCGCGCCGGTGATCTTCTCGCACTCCTCCGCCCGTGCCGTCTGCGACCACCCGCGCAACATCCCCGACGACGTCCTGGAACGGCTGCCCGCCAACGGGGGCGTCGCGATGGTGACGTTCGTGCCGAAGTTCGTGCTCCAGGCGGCCGTCGACTGGACGGCCGAGGCGGACGAGAACATGCGCGCGCACGGTTTCCACCACCTCGACACCACCGCCGAGGCGATGCGGGTGCACCGGGCCTTCGAGGAGCGCAATCCGCGCCCGGTCGCGACCGTGGCGACCGTCGCCGACCACCTGGACCACATGCGGGAGGTGGCCGGCGTCGACCACCTGGGCATCGGCGGCGACTACGACGGCACCGCTTTCACTCCCCAGGGCCTGGACGACGTCTCCGGCTATCCGAACCTCGTCGCGGAACTCCTGGACCGCGGCTGGTCCAGGTCCGACCTGGCCAAGCTGACCTGGCGGAACGCGGTACGGGTACTGGGCGCGGCGGAGGACGTGGCCCGCGACCTCCAGTCCACCCGCGGCCCGTCCAACGCGACGATCGAAGCGCTGGACGGCTGAACGCGAGGGCGGGGAGCGGTGGTGCGCGGCCGGGGCCGACGCCCGGTCCCGGCGGGGCCGGAGTCGGTCTCACCGGGACCCCGCCGCGGCTAGCCCGAACGCCGCGCCCACCAGGAGCCCTTCGGAGGCCCGTGCGACGGTGGCCGTACAGCGATCGCCCGCGCACGTACGGAGCCAGCCATGGCCGATCTCCAGAACGACCTGCACACCACAGCTGAGGTCGGCGAGCTCGACGCCCTGTCCCTGGACCCCCCGTTCCCGGCGGATCCGTACCCCGCCATGGACGAGCCGGACGCCGACCTGCTGGGCCGGGCGCACGCCCTGCTCGCCGCCCACCCCGTCGCCGACGGCTACAGCGGGCTGCCGTGGGCGCTGCGCCATCTGCCCTGGTACGACCTGGAGCTCGGCGAGATCGCCGTCGACACCGACGTCCCGCGGATGCGGCAGGGCCATGTCGGCGCGCTGCTCTGCTCACTGCACCTGCCCGAGGGCCTCGCCGCCGACCGGGCCGTCGCCGCGACGCTGGAGCAGCTGGACCTGGTCCGCACGGTGATCGGCAACCACCCCGAGGGGCTGCGCCTGGCGCGCACCGCCGGGCAGGTCATCGACGCCCGCAACTGCGGGCGCACCGCCGTGCTGCTCGGCCCGGCCACCGCCGCCGCGCTGGACGACTCCGTGAGTCTGCTGCGCGTCCTGCACGCCCTCGGCCTGCGCATCGTCACCCTCACCGGCACCTCCTGGGCGAGCGAGGCGGGGCTGACCCGGTTCGGCGAGGAAGTCGTGCGCGAGATGAACCGGCTCGGTGTGCTCGCCGACCTCTCCGGCGCCTCCGAGCGGACCATGGGACGCGTCCTCGCCGCCTCCAAGTCGCCCGTCCTGTGCACCCGCTCCGGCGCCCGCGCCCTGCGCCCCCACCCCGCCAATCTCCCCGACGAACTGCTCACCGCGCTGGGCAGGGCGAAGGGCCTGTGCCTCGTGCCGCTGACGGCGGAGCAGACCGGGCCGACCATCCGGGACGTCGCCGACCACCTCGACCATGTCCGCGCCGTCGCCGGGCCCGGCAGCGTGGGCCTGTCCGGCACCTACGACGCCGGGTGCGCCCATCCGCAGGAGCTGACCGACGCCTCCTGCTACCCGCACCTTGTCGCCGAGCTGCTGCGACGCGGTTGGCCGGAGACCGACCTGGCCCTGCTGACCTGGGGAAATCTCCAGAGGGTGCTGCGCACGGCCGACTTCACCGCCCGCGCGGCCCAGGAGAGACGCGCGCCGTCGACCGCACGGATCGCGGATCTGGACGCCTGAGCGTGCACGAGAAAGGACTGCCGATGTCAGGGGCGCTCGCCATGGACAGGCTCCGGGTGTCAGGTGTGCTCGATCCGGCAGAGGCAGAACGGGTGCCCCGCCGGGTCGGCGTAGACCCGGAAGTCCTTGGTCTCGTAGTCCTCCGCGTCCAGCACCCGTGCGCCCAGCTCCAGCACCCGCTTCTCGGCCGCGTCCACCTCTTCCCAGGTCGACCCGGCGTCGAAGTCGATGTGGAACTGCTGCGGATTGCGGTCCGCGCGCGGCCACTCCGGCGGCGTGTAGCCGTCCACGCGCTGGAAGGCCAGCCCGGGGCCGCCGGGGACACGCAGGACGACCCACTCGTCGTCCACCTCCTGCGGGGTGCCGCCCAGGACCCCGGCGTAGAAGCGGGCGAGCGCGCGCGGGTCGGGACAGTCGAGGACGACGAAACGGAAACGGATCCCGGATTCCATGGGGTTGCCTTCCGGCTCAGCAGGCACAGAGACAGAACGGGTGCCCCGCCGGGTCCGCGTACACACGCCACGTGCGTGAGCGGTCCTCGGCGTCCAGCACCCGGGCGCCCAGCGCCAGCACGCCCGCCTCGGCCGCGTCCAGGTCCTCGACCGTGAGGTCGAGATGGAACTGCTGGGAGTCCGCGGCGGACGGCCACTTCGGAGCCGTGAATCCGGGCGCGGCCTGGAAGGCCAGGTGCTGCCCTCCCGGCACCTTCAGGTCCGTCCACTCCGCGTCGCCCTCGACGGTGCCGCCGAGCAGTTCGGCGTAGAAGCCGGCCAGTGCGCGGGGGTCGGGACAGTCCAGGACGACGACGCCGAGCTGTGCGAGAGCCATGTCCACTCCTCGGGTTACCTGCAGATGCGTTCAACCGGTAACGGTTACCTCATGCTCCCGCAATGGCGGTAACGTCGCAAGCATGACTGCGAGATTGCCCGCGCCCGGCGGCCTCGCCCTGGTGGAGGCCCTGGTCAACACCGTCGACCTGGAATCGGGCGGCGACGCCCTCGACTCGGCCGAGGGCCGGGCCCCGTTCGGGATCGGCGAGCGGGACCTGCCCGACGCACGCGAGCTGCGCGAGTCGCTGCGCGCCGCCTGCCTCGCGCACGCCGGGCACCCGCCGCACCGCGCGGTGACGCCACTGGGCGCACTGCTGGCGCGGGCGCCGCTGTACGTCGCGGTCGACGAGCGGGACGGCTCGGCGCGCCTCGCGCCGGTCGACGGGGAAACGCTGCTCTCGCGGGTGGCGGCGGCCGTGGCACAGGCGCTGACCGAGGGCACCTGGCAGCGGCTGAAGGCCTGTGAGCTGCCCGACTGCCACTGGGCGTACTACGACCGCAGCCCGGCCGGCCGGGGTCGCTGGTGTTCCATGTCGGTGTGCGGGGCGCGCGCGAAGATGCGGCGGTACCGGGCGAAGGGCGCCTGACCGACGGGCCCGTGGTGCAGAATGCGTGAAGACGCCGGTTCGGCCGACTGAGCCTCGGCCGAACCGGCGTCGCCGTTCGGTCCAGGCTCGCGCGGAGCGCTCAGGCCGTCGGCCGGCCCATCGCGCGGTACGTCCAGCCCGCCCGCCGCCACAGCTCCGGGTCGAGGGCGTTGCGGCCGTCCAGGATGACGCGGGACTTCACGGACTCGCCCAGAACGGCCGGGTCCAGCTCGCGGAACTCGCGCCACTCTGTCAGGTGCAGCACCACGTCGGCACCCTGCACCGCCGCCTGCGCCGAGTCGGCGTACCCCAGCGTCGGGAAGAGCCGCCGGGCGTTGGCCATGCCCTTCGGGTCGTACACCGTGACCTGGCCGCCCTGGAGGTGGATCTGCCCGGCGACGTTCAGCGCGGGCGAGTCACGGACGTCGTCGGAGTCGGGCTTGAACGCGGCGCCGAGCACGGCCACCCGCTTGCCCAGGAAGGAGCCGCCGCCGAGCGCCTCCCGCGCCATCTCGACCATCTGCCCGCGCCGGCGCATGTTGATGGAGTCGATCTCGCGCAGGAAGGTCAGCGCCTGGTCGGCGCCCAGCTCACCGGCGCGCGCCATGAACGCCCGGATGTCCTTCGGCAGACAGCCGCCGCCGAATCCGATCCCGGCCCGCAGGAACTTCCTTCCGATCCGGTCGTCGTGTCCGATCGCCTCGGCCAGCTTCAGCACGTCGCCGCCCGCGGCCTCGCACACCTCCGCCATCGCGTTGATGAAGGAGATCTTGGTGGCGAGGAAGGAGTTCGCGGAGGTCTTCACCAGCTCGGCGGTCGGGAAGTCGGTCACCACGAACGGCGAACCCCCGGCGACCGGCGTCGTGTACACCTCGCGCAGCAGCTTCTCGGCCCGGTCGCTGCGCACGCCGACCACGATCCGGTCCGGGTGCAGGGTGTCCTCGACGGCGAAGCCCTCGCGCAGGAACTCCGGGTTCCAGGCCAGCTCGGCGTCCGCGCCGGCCGGCGCGTGCTCGGCGAGGTAGGCGGCGAGGCGGTCGGCGGAGCCCACGGGCACGGTCGACTTGCCCACGACCAGGGCGGGACCGGTCAGATGCGGCGCGAGGGAGGCGAAGGCGGAGTCGACGTAGCTCATGTCGCAGGCGTACTCGCCGTGCTTCTGCGGGGTGTTCACGCAGACGAAGTGGACGTCGCCGAAGGCCGCCACCTCGGCGTAGTCCGTGGTGAACCGCAGCCGTCCGCTGGACCCCTCGAGCCCGGCGACGTGCTTGCGCAGCAGCTCCTCCAGGCCGGGCTCGTACATCGGGACCTCGCCCCGGCGGAGCATCTCGATCTTCTCGGGGACCACGTCGAGCCCCAGCACCTCGAACCCGAGCTCGGCCATCGCCGCGGCGTGGGTGGCGCCGAGGTAACCCGTACCGATCACGGTGATATTGAGGGCCATGGGGGACTCCACTGGGTAGCGTCGGTAGTGCGGGGCCGAGCATAGCTGTCGGTGTCGACGGGCAGCTTTCCCGCTGTCGTCAAGCTCACGTACCCCTGGCGTGGGCGGACCCCTAAAATTTGGGTTACTTAACGGTAATTAGCGCCAGCAGCATCACAGCGTCTTCCTTGGAGCGTGAGAGACCTTGGCCGGATCGGCTGACTTCGACCTGTACCGCCCGTCCGAGGAGCACGAGATGCTCCGCGACTCCGTTCGCGCGCTGGCCGAGGCGAAGATCGCGCCGTACGCCGCGGCGGTGGACGAGGACGCCCGCTTCCCGCAGGAGGCGCTGGACGCGCTGGTGGCCGGCGACCTGCACGCCGTCCACGTACCCGAGTCGTACGGCGGCGCCGGCGCGGACGCGCTCGCCACCGTGATCGTCATCGAGGAGGTGGCGCGGGTCTGTGCCTCGTCCTCCCTCATCCCCGCGGTGAACAAGCTGGGCTCCATGCCGGTGATCCTGTCCGGCTCCGAGGCGCTGAAGAAGAAGTACATGACGCCGCTCGCCAAGGGGGACGGGATGTTCTCGTACTGCCTCTCCGAGCCCGACGCGGGCTCGGACGCGGCCGGCATGAAGACGCGCGCGGTCCGCGACGGCGACCACTACGTGCTGAACGGCGTGAAGCGCTGGATCACCAACGCCGGCGTCTCCGAGTACTACACGGTGATGGCCGTGACGGACCCCGAGAAGCGCTCCAAGGGCATCTCGGCCTTCGTCGTCGAGAAGTCGGACGAGGGCGTCTCCTTCGGCGCCCCCGAGAAGAAGCTCGGCATCAAGGGCTCCCCGACCCGCGAGGTCTACCTCGACAACGTCCGGATCCCGGCCGACCGCATGATCGGCGACGAGGGCACCGGGTTCGCGACGGCGATGAAGACCCTGGACCACACCCGTATCACCATCGCCGCGCAGGCTCTCGGCATCGCCCAGGGCGCCCTCGACTACGCCAAGGGCTACGTCAAGGAGCGCAAGCAGTTCGGCAAGCCGATCGCCGACTTCCAGGGCATCCAGTTCATGCTCGCCGACATGGCCATGAAGATCTCGGCCGCCCGCGCCCTCACCTACCAGGCCGCCGCCGCCTCCGAGCGTGGCGACGCGGACCTCACCTACCAGGGCGCCGCCGCCAAGTGCTTCGCCTCCGACGTGGCCATGGAGGTCACCACGGACGCCGTCCAACTCCTCGGCGGCTACGGCTACACCCGTGACTACCCGGTGGAGCGCATGATGCGCGACGCCAAGATCACCCAGATTTATGAGGGCACGAATCAGGTTCAGCGGATCGTGATGGCAAGGAACCTTCCCTAGCAGGGTTTTCGCAGGTCAGGCGCTGTTTCGACGGCCCGGCGAGTCGGTCACGGCCTCCTGCCCGTTGCGGCCCGATCAGGCCCGTTCCTGGGCGTCATGCTGGGGAAATCCTGGGTAGACGCCTGACTGGAAACAGCCTCTGACCTGCGTAAACAGCACAGCCCCCGGCGCGTGGCCGGGGGCTGTTGTCTTAGGGATCAGGCGACCTCTGATGCCTCCGTGGGATCGTCAGCGCCGGGCGTCAACATCGTTGCGATGGCGGCCCGGCCGCGCTGCTCGGCCCCTTCGAAGATGTAGTGGTCGTGCTCCCTCAGCACGTCCGTACTGCTGTGGCCCATCCAGTCGGCCACATCGTTCTCGGGGACTCCGGCGTACAGCAGCCGTGAGCCGTAGTAGTGCCGGAGTGAGTGAGCCTTGCGGTACTCCACCTGTCCCTTGCTCAGAGCCTCCATCCAGATCTTCGGGTAGAAGTACGACGCGTAGAGGTAGCCAGTCCGTGTCACGTTGGGGAAGAGAAGCCGCTCAGGCCCCCATACGCCGTGGTTCTTGATGTGCCGCCGAAGCTCGAAGGCAACGTTCGGCGGGAGGGGGACCGTACAAGGCTCTGGGCCGCTTCCTGGCCACGCACACCACGTTTGGCATCACGTCCGGGGCGAGCATGGTGAACCACCTGTGGGAGCAGCAGGAAGCGACGGCCGAGACCGAGCACGGTCGGGACGTGCGGGCCCTGGTGATCGAAGAAGAGTGGTCGGAAGTGCTCCGCAGGGTGTAGCGGGATGTCTCGTTCACGACCAAGCTGCGGGCCGCATGGGATGGGGCGACGCTCCGCAACACGCCCAAGGATGCGGCGCAGGAAGTGCGCGACCCCGCAATGGTCTTGCACTGTCACGTCACGCCCTCTGACTGGTCGAAGTACGTAGGCGAGTCCGAAGCGGCCGGAGGCTCTTACAACCGCATCCTTCCTTTCCTGCTGGGGTCGGTGCCCCTGCTGGATGACGACCGGGTGAGCCTGCCCGACGTGGACGGGCGGGACCTGTCCGACGCCTACGGTTGGGCCACTGCCCGGCCGCGTGTGATCACGCTTGCAGAAGATGCCCGGCCGCTGTGGCGGGTGGTTCGCCGGTACGCCCGCATCCTGGGGGAGACCCTGCCCGAAGGGCAGGCAGTGTTCATCGAGCGGACGGCAGAACAGACGCTCCGAGTTGCGGCCTGCCTGGCAGCGTCCGAGTGCTCGGAGGCGATCACGGAAGAGATCCTGTCGGCAGCATTCAGCTTGGTCCGCCGGTCGGTGCAGGATGCAGTGCGCATCACCAAGGGGGCGACCTCTCCGAAGGTGAAGCGGCAGCCGCTCAGTCTTGAGGACAAGGTGCGGGCCCGGATCAAGATGCACGGCGGTCGTGCCACTTCCACTCAGGTGCTGCCGTACGTGGGTGAGCGACCGCAGCAGAGGTCAAGAATCTGCCTGGAATCGTCGTCACTGTGGAGCGGTCGGGGAAGACCGGCCGACCGGCCACCGTTTTCACGCTCCGCGGTGACAGTTCTGGTGACTCTGTGCCGCAGCCGGCCAGCGCAGAGGGTGATCGGAACGGGGACACTTCCCGTCACGCAGAGGTGCGGCCGCAAGCGCGGAGTGTGAGCAGAACCGGGCACGGGTTGTCCGTCTGGACGCTTACCGCCCGGCTCCGAAGCAGGCCCCGGCTCCTGGTCCCGAACCGAAGCGGTCGGGATCGCTCGGGGACACGAATCCCTTCCTCGCCCTGCTCTAATCAACCAATGGAACTGCCCCGGCCTTCTCGGTCGGGGTTATGTGTTTCCCTTCTCAATCGCCTTGAGACTCTGGTATGCCTCCCGCAGGTCGGCACTCTCGGGGAGTTGTCGAGCCTCAACCGCCTTGACGACTTCCAGTGCGCGCCAATGATTAGAGGGAACTACCCTCCCAGACAGAATGGCTTTCTGAGCCGAGTCGCATGCTTCGTCCAGTCGGTTGTCCTTGAGGAGAACCAAAGCTAGATCGATATTTGCGGAAGCTACACGTCGTGGCCACTGGCTTACGTCGTCGCTCGGGCTCAGCCTCCTGATTACCTCCCTGGCGTACGGCTCTGCCGCTGAATCTCCGAGCCATGCGAGTGTCGTAGCTGTATAGGACAGAACCTTTCCTGGGTCATATCGGTAATGGTGCTCTGGTGCATCGGGGGCGCCAATGGCGGAAGAGAGCGCCTGTACCCGTTTAATGGCCGAATAGGTCTCCTTCCCGTTTCCTAGCCGTGCACTCGATCGACCTTCTTGCGCTGTCGCCTGAATGATTGCGGAGCCATCAGCGGGAGCTATTTCCTGTGCGGCCCGGGAGAGGTCAACGGCTTGCATGTAATCGCCGTCGGTGAGAAGTCGCCAAGCCTCAGTCTCATAGCACCATGCTTCAATCTCACGGTGTCCAGCTTCCTTGGCTAGGGTTGCTGCTGTCTCCAATCGAGCCGTAGCGGCGTCGTCTTGCATAAGGTCAATATGGACCGTGGCGACGAGCAGAGATAGCCAACCCCCGACGACCAGCAATCGCCGATGTTCTGACAGAGTTTTTCGGCCGTCTAGCAACTTTCCGACGTAGGCTGAGTGCTTTCGTACCTGCCTCAGCAAGTCTTCCGGCTTGGCTTTAGGGTAGGCCATGGCCAGCCCATCAAAGGCGCGCTCTAGACGCTCAAGGGTTGCATTGCCTACGTCGCTAGCCTTTACACGACGGGCCAATTCCCAAGCGTCCATTTCATCGTCATGAGAACTGCTGTCTTCTACTTCCAGGGATAGACCGAGGTATTCGTTTAAGGCTTGCGTCAGTTCAGGAGAAGGAGCCTGTTTCCCGTTGAGCACCCGGCTCAGATAGGCAACGTCGTAATGGAGTTCCTTGGCCGCACCTCTCAGGCTCTTTCCCTGCGCCTTGAGTGCCGTCTTTACCTCAGACCCGAAGTCGATCATGGTGCAGCTCCCGTTGACTGTTGACTGCCATCGTAGTCAACGCTCGTCAACTGCCCCTCATATGCGCGGAATCGGTTGAGTAGGCAAGCGGAACAGAGGCCCCGCGACGCGCGAACGTCCGGGGCATGGCTACCAACCAGCCAAGGGGTTGACGACAGTGCCCGAAGCGGAACCCAACGGCCGGCCGAACGCCCGCACCCAGTGCCCGACCGGGGGTGAGGCGTGACGGCCCCCGCGAAGCGCACCAGCGCCCGTGTGAGCGCTCTGCCCGAGCCTGAGCTAGTGACCCTGGTTGATGACTCGGAACGGCCCGCAGATGACGGCTGGTGGAGGGAGTACGGCGGCACCCGTGACCCGGCATCTGGAGTGATCGCGTTCCCGCCCAACTCCCTGCCCAGTTGCCCGTTCCCATGTGAGCAGTGCGCCCGGCGAAGGGGAGCGTGATGGCCCGCTCGACCTACCGGTTCCGTGAGCACACGCTGACACCGGACACGGGCAAGCCGACCTTGCACACCATGGAGTGCCAGGCGTGCGGACAGGCGAGCAGTGACAGCACGGACCCCTCGGACGGCACGCGATGGGCGGCCGACCACCTCACAGCAAACCCTGGCCATCTGGACTACCAAGAGCACATTGAGCGGTCGTACCGATTCGAGCCCGGAGCGTGGCGGTGAGCACTGACCGAGAACTGTTGGCACCCGTCCGGCCGATCACGGCAACAGTCGGGGAAGACGTGAAGACCGTTCACGCCCTGGACGACGACGGCAAGCCGGTCTGTGGTGCTGTGGGCGAGCTGACGGAGTGGCAGCGCACCGTTTCGTGTGCCGCGTGCTTGTCGGCATGAGGGCGTTACGCGGCTCGCTGGCCGCTGTGGCCTGGCTTGCGTGGGTAGTGACTGTCGCGCTGATAGTTGCGCGAGGAATCGCCGCCTAGAGACGGAGCAGGCAAAGCCTGGGCGTGACCCGCACCCCACGGCATAGGTTGAGTCAGGCACCGCAAGCGTCCAACGCGCTTGCCCTATCGAAAGGGTGCGCATGAAGCGAATTATTGCCCGAGTTTGGAAACTAATTCGCGGCCCTCTGCAATGGCGTGTCCTATGGTTCGCGCACGCCAAATTCATGATCGGCGTGACGGGTGTAGTGCGGAACGAGGCGGGGGAAGTCCTGCTCCTCAAGCACCGAATGTGGCCCGCAGACCGGCCATGGGGACTTCCGACCGGCTACGCCATCAAGAGCGAGGAGTTCCCGAAGACCATTGTTCGAGAGGTTCGGGAAGAAACTGGCCTTGAAGTCGTTCCGGGACGACTGGTTCAAGTAACCAGCGGCTACAAACTCCGCGTTGAAATCGCCTACGAAGCGCTTCACGTGGGTGGGACTCTCAAGCTCGACGGCTTCGAGATTCTGGAGGCGAAATGGTTCAGCCCGGACGCACTCCCGGAGGGGATGCAAGAGTCCCACATTCAGCTCATCAAGGCGAGCACGGCGAGTTAACGGAACTCGCCCCGAATGAGTCCGTAACCGGCGCTAAGGCAATGGCGGCACTGGCGGCCATGCGCGTCGACGCATCCCCCCTCACGGGAAAGCACCCCGCCCACGTATTCCGGCCCCTGTCGGAAATGCTCAGCCGGTGGGCGGCAGACGGCATCGACACCACGCTTTTCCATGCGGGCGTCGAAAACGCCAAACGCCGGTACGCCGGGTACGGCCTGGTGAAGATGCTGCCGCTTGACCGTGTGTTGGTCGGCTGTGAATCCTCCCGGGTCGGTGCCTTCGGTGGATTCCACCACCCGGACCAGGGATACCGGCATCTTCAGATGGTGGCCGTCATCACCATGTACGGACCCATGGAACGCCGAAATCCCGAGTGCCCCGCCCTGGCCCTGCTCGATCTGCTGCGCGCGTACGCGCATGACTGCCTCCACTACGGGTCGCGTCGGCGGTACGTGGAAGTGGCTGGGATACCCGTCCGCACTCAGTACGGAATCAACTACCGCCGCACGACCGGACAGCCGTACTCGGCTGTCGACCAGCGTGGGAGCCACCACACGCGGAACCTCGGAATCGTCATGGAAGGCGCGTGCGACAAAGAGGCGCGCTCCATCACCCGACAGACGGCAGAACGCTTCAGCGTGGCCGAGCCTTCAGATCTTCTTGGCGCGCTTGCGTTCCGGGACGTGACCGGGACGCTGACGGAGGAGGACGCCGGGCGCGCGGCGGGGGTGGTGGGGAGCGAAGAGCAGACCCGGTACGCGGCGGCCCTGAGCGGTTACGAGAAGGGCGTCAATCGCCGGTACGCGCACTTCCTTGAGGAGTTCGCCCCTGGGGAAGAGGTCGAGTGCCACACGCGTCTTCTCGCAGCCATCATCAGCGGTGACGTGACGGCGCTGGGAGCGTGGCTGGACGAACGGCACGGCCCCGGCACCTTCACGGGCCTGTTCCGAACGCCGGGGTACTTCGACCCCGGCCTGACCGCCTGAGCGGTTCTTCGACGGCCCCCGTCGTGTGCTTCCCCCGTGGCGCATGGCGGGGGCTTCCGTTGCCCAGTGATCATGGGGAAATCCTGGGGAGACCCCCTCTGAAGGGGGTGTTTATGGGTCACGTCCGTACAGCTGTAAAGCACCCAGATCTACGAGGGCACGAACCAGGTCCAGCGAATCGTCATGGCACGCAACCTGCCGTAGTCCCAGGTCCGCCACGACGCCAGTCGTTCGGCGTATCGGCACACGAGCCCCCGGAGTGAATCCGGGGTCTTTTGTGGCTTTGCGGCCCTTTCACCGTTTTTTTGCGGGCGTCGCATTCGTGGCGGATTGTCGGCGTCCGCCCGATGGCGCGCGGTGGCCGGGAGGCGTACGACGGAAGGGCACGGGGTCCGCCACGGATCCCTCCGCCCCCACCCATCCCAGGAGGAGCCATGACTCAGCCCGGAACCATGACCACGATGAGCAAGGCGATGCAGGACTGCGTCGACGCGTGCATGTCCTGCCACTCGGTGTGCGAGGAGACCATGAGCTCCTGCATGCAGAAGGGCGGTCAGGCCCAGATGCAGATCATGCGGGCGCTGATCGACTGCTCCGAGATGACCCGCATGTGCGCCGACATGATGATGCGCCGCTCACCGCTGGCGGCCGAGATGTGCGCGATGTGCGCCAAAGCCTGTGACATGTGCGCCGAGGCGTGTATGTCCATGCCCGAGGACCCGCAGATGATGCGCTGCGCCGAGTCCTGTCGCCGCTGCGCCGACATGTGCCGCGCGATGGCGTAGGCCCCGACGGCGGGCCCCGGCGCCGCTCAGAGCAGCGGCGCCAGGGCCCGTTCGAGGTCGGCCGGTTCACGGAAGTGCACGGGCGTCATGCCGAGCGCGGCCGCCGCCTCCGTGTTCTCCAGGCTGTCGTCCACGAACAGGCACCGGTCGAGCGGTACGCCCGCCAGATCGGCGGCGATGCGGTAGATCCGCGGGTCCGGCTTGACCAGCCGGACGCGGGCGCTGCTGACGACGTGGTCGGCGAGATCGGACAGCCCGAGCGTGTCGAGGTCCGCCTCCAGGGTCACCGAGGCGTTGCTGACCAGGACCAGCGGCACCTGGGCCCGGGCCCGGCGCAGCAGCGACACCACCGTCGCGTCGGCGTGGAAGGGCGCCTCGGCGAGCGCCCGGGCGAGGTCGTGGGCCACCGGCTGCGGCGCGAGCCCTGCGAAGCCGGCCGCGATCTGCTCGACCCACTCCCGCATGTCGATCCGGCCCAGCATCAGCGGCAGGTCGGTCTCCGGCGCGAACGCCACCTTCATCGTGATGCCCTCGGCCAGTCCGGCGGCGCGCTCCAGCGCGGTCACCCGGGAGGCGTCGTAGAACCGGATCACGTTGTCGACATCGCAGAGCACCGCGTCGAAGGGCCGCGGGCCCCGGGTGTCAGTCACCCGAGACCGTGACCTTCTCGTCGTTCTTCAGCTGCTCGACCAGCGTCTTGACCTTGTCCTTGTCCCACAGGAGGTTGCCGCCGGAGCTGCCCGCGAGGGGCATGTTCATCGACTTGCCGTCGCCGCCGCTGACGCCCTTCATCGCCCAGAACATGTCGGCCAGGCCGAACAGGCTCATGTCCTTGTCGACGATGAGGGAGTCCAGACCGGCGCCCATGGTCGGGTACAGCTTGAAGGGGTTGAGGACCGTGCTCGGCGTGGCCACCTGGCCGGCGAGCGCGGAGAGGAACTTCTGCTGGTTCTTCGTGCGGTCCAGGTCGGAACCGGCCAGCGCGTAGCGGGTCCGGACGAAGGCGAGGGCCTGCTGGCCGTCGAGGACCTGCTTGCCCTTCTTCAGGTCAGCGCCGGACTTGGTGTCCTTGATGTCCTGCGGGATGTCCATCTCGACGCCGCCGACCGCGTCCACGATGTTCGCGAAACCGGCGAAACCGATCTCGACGTAGTGGTCGATGTGCAGTCCGGTGTTGAACTCGACGGTACGGACCAGCAGTTCGGGCCCGTCCTCCGCGTACGCCGCGTTCAGCTTCACGTGCCAGCCGGTGCCCTGGTAGGTCTTGCCGGACTCGGAGCCGACGAACGTCGGGATCTCCACGTCCGAGTCACGCGGCAGCGAGATCAGCGTCGGGGCGCCGCCGCCGGTGTGCAGGAGCATCATCGAGTCCGTGCGCTTGCCCTCGGCGGACCCGGTGTGCAGGTTCTTCTTCTGCTCGTCGGTCATGCCCTCACGGCTGTCGGAGCCGACGATGAGGTAGTTCGTGCCCTCGCCCGCCTCCGGCCGGTCGATCACCTTGGAGAGGTCGACCTCACGGTTGAGCTTGGAGTCGGCCCAGAAGTACGTGCCGACCAGTGTGACGACCAGCACCGTGACCAGCGTGATGGATGTCACCTTGATGCGGCGCCGCCAGTTCGGCGCGGGCCGCGGCGCACCGCCGCCGTAACCGTCGCCGGGCCCGCCGGGTCCACCCGGGCCCCGGCCGGCCGGACTGCCGTAGACCTGGCCGGTGTTGTAACCGCTGTCGTAGCTGTCGTAACCGTCGTGTCCCTGGCCGTCGACGTACGACGGCTGCTGCGGGACTCCGTACGGCGGTGCGGGCCGGCCGCCGCCGGGCGATGCCGCCGGGCCGCGCCGAACCTGGCGCATCACGCGGGCGCTCTCAGGCTGCGCGCCTGCACTGCCGCGTCCGTACCGGTTGTCGCGGTTGTCGTCGGACCATCCCTGGGGCCAGTCATTCATGCGCCCCAGTGTGCAGGGCAGGGACATGTGCCTTACAAGGTTCGGCGGAAAATCACAGCGGTGCTGTTGCCAAGCTGACACAAAATCCGCGCCCTCGACCTCGGCATAAGGTGGAGGCCATGACAGACCAGGCCAGCGCCCCGGAGCCGGAGACCCCGGACACTCCGGACATTCCGGGTAAGCCCACCTCCGCCTCCCGGACCACTCTCAGCCACATCATGACCAACAGCGACACCAACCTGCTGGGTACGGTGCACGGCGGTGTGATCATGAAACTGGTGGACGACGCGGCGGGCGCGGTGGCCGGCCGGCACAGCGGCGGTCCCGCCGTCACCGCCTCCATGGACGAGATGGCCTTCCTGGAGCCGGTCCGCGTGGGCGACCTCGTCCACGTCAAGGCCCAGGTCAACTGGACCGGCCGGACCTCGATGGAGGTCGGCGTCCGCGTCCTCGCCGAGCGCTGGAACGAGTCCGCCCCGCCCACCCAGGTCGGCTCCGCCTACCTCGTCTTCGCCGCCGTCGACGCCGACGGCAAGCCCCGCCGGGTGCCGCCGGTCCTGCCGGAGACGGAGCGGGACAAGCGCCGCTGCCAGGAGGCCCAGATCCGCCGCACCCACCGTCTGGCCCGCCGCCGGGCCATCATGGAGCTGCGTGCGAAGCGCGCGGCGGACGGCATCGAGGACTGACGGGCCGCAGGGCCCACGGGGTGCGAGAACCGGCGGAGCGCTAGGAGCACTTCACCTCGTCGCCCCGCACCACCCCGAACTCCCCCTCGCGGACATCCGCCGCCTTCACCTTCCGCACCTGCCGGTAGTCCGACCCGACGATCACCTTGAGCGTGGCCCCCTGTCCCGTGACCGCCCGCAGTTCGCTGCCCGGCAGGGCGGCCGCGAGCGACTTCGCGGAGCGGTCCCAGCGGGGGTCGTAGGCGACGATCGTCCGGCGCACCGACTGCGTCGCGGAGTTCGTCGGCCGGCGGGTGGTGCCGAAGCCCGTCGCCGCGAGCGCGGCGTCCGCGCGGCGGCCGAGGCCCGGGGTGCTCGTGCCGTTCTCCACCTGGACCCGGATCTGCTGAGGTGCCACGTCCACGCGGACCGAGGTGTCCTTGGGCCGGTCCGCGGCCAGCGGCTTGTCGTCGCGCAGGGCCGTGAAGAGGCGGCCGGACTTCACCGGGTCCCATTTCAACGTCGAGCCGATGCCCTTCACGGCGTATCCCATCCGGCCGATGGGGACCGTCGTGAACTCCGAGGAGGACGGGGAGAAGTTGCGCATCGCCCGGCCCAGGTCCACCAGTTCGTCCGTGCCGAAGCCCTTGTCCGCGCGCACCGATCCCAGCACGGCCCGGGTCACGTCCCGGAACTTCATCGGGTTCAGCAGCACCCCGGAGGACGTCGACTGGTCGATCAGTCCGGCCAGGAAGTGCTGCTGGCGCTGCATCCTGCCGAGGTCGGAGGCGCCGTCGACGTAGCGGGCGCGGACGTACTGCAGGGCTTCGCCGCCCGAGAGCCGGTGCGTGCCGGCGGGGAGGTTCAGGCCGGTGTGGGAGTCCTTCAGCGGGCGGGCGGTGCAGACCTTCACTCCGCCCAGGACGTCCACGGTCCGCATGAAGGTGGTGAAGTCGATCTCCAGATAGTGGTCGATCTTCAGCCGTGTCATGTGCTCGACCGTCCGCACGGTCAGCTGCGGCCCGCCCTCCGCGTAGGCCGCGTTCAGCTTCACCGGATGCGCCGCGTGCGGTTTTCCGCTGTTGCGGTCGGTGTGCGGGGGCAGTTCGGCGTAGGAGTCGCGCGGCAGGCTCACCACGCTGGCCCGCTCCCGGTCCTCCGAGATGTGCACGATCATGATCGTGTCGGTGCAGTGGCAGGGCGCCCCGCCGAGCCGGTATCTGCGCCGCTCGGCCTCGGAGATCTTGTCCCGTCCGTCGGTGCCGACCAGCAGTACGTTCATCCCGTGCCCGGCGCGCGGCCGGTTCTTCATGTCCTTGAACGGATCGACCCGGGCGATGCCCGCGTCCAGGCTGCTGACCACCGCGTGCCCGATCCCGGCCGAGGCGAGGATCACCACGGAGAGCGTGGTGACCGCCCGCATGGCCCAACGCGGCTTCCTGCGCCGTACGGGCGGACGCATCGCACGACGCGGCTGCGGGCGGTGCTGCGGGCGGGCAGGGGACCGAGGCGGCGAGGCGGGCATGGGAAGACCTCCGCTGGAGCGGGCGCTACGGCCGTACGTGGGATCATCAGCACCGTAGGCCCATACGATCTGTGGACCGGTGCACCGCCACGGGCGGGGCGGCTCCCTGTCCCCCGTTCGCGGTAACGTGAGCCCCCTATGAACGCGAAGCCCGACGTGCAGCTCCCCGCCGTGTCCGTGATCATGCCCGTCCTCAACGAGGAGCGGCATCTGCGCGGCGCCGTCCACGCGATCCTCGCCCAGGAGTACGCCGGCGAGATGGAGGTCGTGATCGCCCTCGGTCCCTCCGCGGACCGCACGGACGAGATCGCCGCCGAGCTGGTCGCCGAGGACCCCCGCGTCCACACGGTCCCGAACCCGACCGGCCGGACACCCGCCGCGCTGAACGCCGCGATCAAGGCCTCCCGGCACCCGGTCGTGGTCCGCGTCGACGGCCACGGCATCCTCTCCCCGAACTACATCGCGACCGCCGTGCGGCTCCTGGAGGAGACCGGCGCGCAGAACGTCGGCGGCATCATGCACGCCGAGGGCGAGAACGACTGGGAGCACGCCGTCGCCGCCGCGATGACTTCCAAAATCGGCGTCGGCAACGCCGCGTTCCACACCGGCGGACAGGCGGGCCCCGCCGAGACCGTGTACCTGGGCGTCTTCCGCCGCGCGGCCCTCGAACAGCAGGGCGGGTACAACGAGGAGTTCATCCGCGCCCAGGACTGGGAGCTCAACTTCCGCATACGCGAGGCCGGCGGGCTGATCTGGTTCTCGCCCGAGCTCAGGGTCTCGTACCGGCCGCGGCCCAGCGTGCGGGCGCTGGCCAAGCAGTACAAGGACTACGGCCGCTGGCGGCACGTCGTCGCCCGCTACCACTCCGGCTCCATCAACCTGCGCTACCTCGCCCCGCCGACCGCCGTCTGCGCGATCGCCGCCGGTCTGGTCGTGGGCGCCGCTCTCACGCCCTGGGGGCTCCTGGTCCCCGGCGGCTATCTGGCGGCGATCGCCCTGGGTTCCGTACCGGCGGGCAAGGGCCTGCCCCTGAAGGCACGGCTCCAGATCCCCGTGGCCCTCGCCACGATGCACATGTCGTGGGGGTACGGCTTCCTGACCAGCCCCAAGTCCCTGGCGAAGCGGGTCATCGCGTCCCGCCGCCCGGCCGTGCGGGACTCCGCCACCGCGTGACCGTCAGGGGGCGTGCCTGCCGGCGCGCCCCCCGGCACGACTACCAGCGGTAGGGCGCGTACACGTCCATGCACTGGCTGCGGTCCGACCCGTTGATCGCGCCCGCCGACTCGGGCACGTCGCCGGCCTTCGGCGCCTTCTGCTTCGGATACGTCGTGCCCTCGCGCCAGTCGGCGCCCACGACGAGCGTGACCCCGGTGACATCGGTCGACTTCTGCACCGAACTCGTCGGGATCCCGAGGGACTCGGCGACCCGCCGGGCGTCGCCCTCCAACTCGGCGCTCGGGTAACGGACGACGGTCTTCTCCATGGACAGCCCGCCCGTCGTGTCCGCCGCCGCCCGTGTGAAGCCCTTCGCCACCAGCGCCCCGGCGAGCGCGCTCGCCCGCCCGTCGACCGCGCCCTCGGAGGTGGACCGGGTGGCGTTCTGCACCAGCACGCCGATCTCGGCGTCGTCGGCGGCCGGGTCGCCGGACGGCTTGCCGGTGCTCTCGTCCCGGTCCCGCGGCTTCTTCGAGGACGGCTTGCCGTTCTTGTCGAAGGGCACGTCGTCGCGGACCATCGACCAGATCTGCTCGGCGTCCGCCCCGGCCGGCACCAGATGGTTGGCGTCCTGCGGATCGGTGGCGGTGGGCATGGTCGTCATGGTGATGCGGTTCGTCGGCACCGTCTTCAGCTGCATGGCGAGGTCGTACAGGGCTGTGACCGTGCCGATCTCCTCCGAGACCTTCAGCGCCTTCGTGGCCGTCTCGGCCAGGGTCATCAGCCGGCCGGTGTCCGTGAAGACGTTCTGCTGCTTCAGGGTGCGGATCATCGAGTTCATGTACATGTGCTGGGCCTTGGCCCGGCCCACGTCGCTGTAGAAGGCGTGCCGGGTGCGCAGCCACTGCAGGGCCTGCTTGCCCTGCACCTTCCGGGTGCCGGCCGCCAGTTTCAGTCCGGAGCCGCCGGGCACGCTCGGCAGCGGGCGGTCCCACACGTTCTGCTCCACGCAGACCTCGACGCCGCCGACCGCGTCGGCCATGTCCACCACACCGGCGAAGTCGATCGTCATCCAGTGGTCGATGTAAACGCCGGTGAGGTTCTCCCAGGTGGTCAGCGTGCAGCCCGGGCCGCCGCGGGCGAGGGACTCGTTGATGATCCGGTTGGTCGCCGGATAGGTCTCGCCGGTCTCCGGGTCCTTGCACGCGGGTATGTCGACCCGGGTGTCACGCGGGATGCTCACGACCGACGCGTTCTTGCGGTCGGCCGAGAGGTGCACCAGCATCTGCACGTCCGCGAGCGGCTTGCCGCCGACGCTGCTCCTGGAACCGCCGAGCTTCAGGTTCTCCGCCGAGTTCCGGCTGTCGGAGCCGATCAGCAGGATGTTCAGCGGCGTCTGCCCGGCCGCGTTCGGCTGCGGCTTCTCGGCCTTGGAGTCGCCGCCGCTGCGCCGGCCGGTCTCCAGGTTGTCGTTGAGATGCCGGTAGTAGAGATAACCCGCGCCCGCGGTCCCGAGTATGACCACCGACAGCACCGTCGCCGACCAGCGCAGCACGCGCCGTCTGCGAGGCCGCCGTGGGGTGCCACGGCGCCCCCCGCGCCGCCCGCCCCCGCCACCCCGCCCGCGGCGGTCCGCCCCGGGCGTGGCCGTCGGCTTCTCGTCCCGCGTGGCGACGGACCCCGGGTCCGTGCCCTCCACCGCGGGCACGTCTTTGTGCACACTGCTCTGCGCCACCTGCCTGCCCTCCCACCCTGCACCATCGAGAACGGGTCCGCCCCGCGCCAAGTCAGACGCGCGACGGACCCGTTGGGTTACCCCTCAATTTTCTATTCGGCGCACACGACCTTGTCCGCCGTGGACTTCTCGACGCCCTCCGGCGCCTTGGCGGGAGCGGTGAGCGACACTCCCGCGCCCTTGAAGTCCTTGCCCAGCGTCAGTGTCATCGTGGGCAGTCCCTGGGAGTTGTCGACGCTCTCGCCGGGCTTCATCGCCGACCCGGACAGGCCCATGATGGCCGCCAGCCTGCGCGCCTGGTCCGCCTGGTCCGGCGCGTACTCCAGGGTGGTCCTGCTCAGCGCCGAGTCGGCGTTGCCCGCGTTCTCGGACTTCGTGACGCCCTCGTCGTTCTGCAGCCAGTTGAGGGTCTCCTGGGCGCTGCCCGAGGGGGCACCGCCGTTGAGGACGCGCACCCGCACCTCGGCCGGATCGGCCTTGCTGCCCTTGAGCCGGGCGGCCACCGCGGCCTTCTCCTTGGCCTTCTGCTGCTTGACCTCGGTGAAGGAGACGTCCTCCTTGATCATCTGGAAGACCTGGGGCGCCGTCGTCGGGTGGGGCACGACCGTGGCCTTCACCGTCTCGGCCGGGTTGTCGATGACCGGCACGGTGGTGAACGTCAGGTTCTTGGTGTCGAGCTTGCCCAGTTCCAGACCGAGGTCCTTGAGCTTGCCGATGCTGTCCAGCTGGGAGTCGACGGTCAGCGCCTTGGTGCCCGCCTCGGCCAGCTTCAGCATCTTCGACGGGTCGGTGAGCGTGTCGTTGGACTTCAGCTTGCGCATCAGTGCGCTGAGGAACTGCTGCTGGAGTCCGATCCGGCTCAGGTCGCCGCCGTTGCCGACGGCGTATCGGGTGCGGACGAAGGCGAGGGCCTGCTCACCCTGGATCGTGTGGGTGCCCTTCGGCAGATTGAGCTTGGAGTCCGTGTCGTTGATGTCCTTGGCCAGACACACCTCGACGCCGTCGACCGCCGTCGTCAGCGTCTTGACCGCGTTGAAGTCGGCGACCATGAAGTTGTCCGGCGTGATACCGGTCAGCTCGGTGACCGTGCGCATGGTGCAGGACGGCGTACGACCGCTCTGGCCGAGGCTCGTGTTGAAGCGGACGCCCGGTGTTCCCGGGATCACCTCGCTGGTGCCGTCCTCCTGTGTGGTCGGGCAGTCGGGGACGTCCACGATCAGGTCACGGGGGATGCTCAGCGCGGTGGCGTTGGAACGGTCCTTGGAGACGTGCAGCAGGATCGTGGTGTCCGCGTGGCCCGGGCTGCCCGAGTCGCCGTAGGCCTCGTTGCCCGCGCCGGTGCGCTTGTCGGTGCCGATCAGCAAAATGTTGATGGCCTTGTCCTTCTGGAAGCCACCGGTGCTGGCACCGTCGTCGGCGACGGAGGTGATGTTGCCGTTGAGGTGCTCGATGTAGAGGTATCCGGCACCGGCCCCCGCGACGAGCAGGAAGGCCAGGACGCCGCCGGTCCACAGCACGGCCTTGCGCGCCTTGGGCTTCTTCGCCGGCCGGCGTCCGCGTCGCCCGGCCGCGGGCTCGGCGGGCGCGCCACGGCGTCTGCGCTGACCCGGCACCTCACCGCGCTCCGGCGCGCTCTGCTTCTCCCCTCCGGCCTGCTCCCGCCCGGTCTTATCCCGCCCTGCGGGCGAGGTCCGGGCGCGGGGTGCTCCGCCGGAACCGCGGGTGCCTGCTCTGCGCGGGCCGGGAACCGTTGACTGCGGTGCGGAAGGGCTCAGTCGCAGTTCGTATTCGCCGGTGTTCGGATTGAGTACCCACTGGTCTGCGGGATCGATGTTCTCCGCCCGCCCACGGCCTTGCGCGTCCACGGTTGCCTGAATCCTCCGTCGGGGCCACGCGGCGCCTTCCCCCTTGAGGCGCTCGGTCTCGTACAAACCTCGTACAGTGCGCGACCCCGGAAATGGACTGCGTGGCCGGGGGCCGGGTGCACCGAAGCGCTCACACTATCCGCCCAGTTCGACGTCGAGCGACGACGGTGACAAATTCCACGTCCCTACAACCGGGCAATCCGCCCATTTCCCGGAACGAATGTCCGACGACTTGGTGCGCGCTTTACCGGCAGTCGTCCTCGACGGCGGTCTTCCCGCTGAACGTGGGTGCCGGAGACGCGGGAGAGAGGACGGAATCGGCGTACTCCCCGTAACCGTTCGACTCCGAAACCGTGCCGCCGTTCCCTTCGTACGCGCTTCCGGCGAAATCCAGGACGGTCTTTCCGGAGACCTGTACCGGCGCGTCGGAACGCAGCCGCTCGAAGAGCCGCTCCGCCGCGGGCTCCATCAACTGGTCGCGATTGGCATTGCCCGCGTACGACTCCCGCGGCACCGTCAGGAACTGCACACGTTCCGTGGGGATGTCACGCAGACCACGGACAAGGTCGTACAAACCACGCAGACTTGCCAGGCCCGGGTCCGTGGTGAGCGCCGAGGTGGCCGCGTCCAGGACGGGATACAGCTTCACGGGGTTCAGCAGGACGTCGTTGCCGCGCAGCTTCTGCACCAAGGCCGCGAGGAACTGCTGCTGGCGCTCCATCCGGTCGGTGTCGCTGCCGTTGCCGAGGGACTTGCGGACGCGGACGTAACCGAGCGCCTGCTCGCCGTCGAGCGTCACGAGGCCGGCCGGCAGCCGCAGCTTGGCCTCCTTGTCGACGATCGGCTCGGCCACACAGATCCGTACGCCGCCGACGGCGTCGACCAGCTTCTTGAACCCGCTGAAGTCGACGACCACGTGGTGATCGATCCGGATGTCCGTCATCTGCTCGACGGTGCGGATGGTGCAGGCCGAACCGCCCGTCTCGAAGGCGTAGTTGAACATCGCGAACATCGGGGTGCTGCGTTTGCCGTCCGGGCGCCGGCAGCCCGGCACGTCCACCATCAGGTCGCGGGGGATGGAGACCGCGGTGGCGCTGCCCCGCCCGGCGGACAGGTGCAGCAGGATGGTGGTGTCCGAGCGCTCGGTCCCGGTGTCCCGCCCGTACTCGCCGTTGCCCTCGCCGGCCCGCGAGTCCGATCCGATGAGCAGGATGTTCTGCGCGCCCCGCACCAGCGCGGTGGGCCGCTCCCGCTCATAGCGCGCGAGCTCGGCGGCCGCGGCCTCGTCGGGCGTGATGTTCCCGTCGAGCTTCGTGTAGACGACCCATCCGGCTACCAGCGCGCCGGCCAGGACCCCCACCATCCCCACCGTCCCCCCGCAGGTCCAGCGCCGCCGGCGCCGGCGTATGAGCCCGTCGCCGGAGGCCGACGCCCCGGCGCCCGGCCCCAGAGCCACCGCCGGCGTCTTGTCGTCCGGGCCCCCGGATGGCATGCCTGCGGTGTCCCTCACGACGGAATCCACCCCTCATGGAGTACGAGCGTGTACGAACGGTCCGAGCGTGTCGTGCCGCCCTTACTGCTCCTACGACCATGACCCGGACGGGGTGGGGGCGCGGGTGGTGGTGGGCCGATCGGGTGACGCCGGGCTCCTCAAGGGGACGCCCGTGAGGGGGCGTTGGACGGGCCCCTCCCCAGGTGCCGCAACGGGTGCGGACAGGCTCTAGCGGGCGGTCGCCGTGACGCGTTCGGCCTCGATGCGCTTGGCCAGGGGCTCGTCGTCCAGCTGGTCCAGGTTCCGGCACAGCACCACGGACCCGCCGATCGAGAGCGGGGCGTACAGGCCGGCGCTCAGGCCCTCCCAGGTGTCGTACGGCAGTGCGGACAGGATCCGTGATCCGGGACCCGTCAGATCCAGCCCGGGGGCGTCGGCCGCCGCCCGCTCCACGACCTCGGCCCCGGTGTACTCCGCCCCGGCCACGATCAGCGCGGGCGCCTCCGGGTCGACCGGCGCGTACGGCGCGAACCGGTCGCCGTGAGTGGGTACGTCCACGGCGTAGTCGGCGTATCCCTCCGGCGGCGACGGGAAGCGCCGGCCCAGCGGTGCCAGCGACAGCGCGTACCGCTCGCCGCGGCAGGCGAGGCCGTCCTCGAACCGGCCCGGGCCGGCCACCACGAAGTCCGCCCGCGACGGATCGCCGTCCATGTCCGCGAGCGCGCCCACCGACGAACACGCCAGCAGCCATACGGCCGTCTGCCAGTGCGCGGGCAGCAGCAGCGCGATCCGGTCGCCGGGCTCGGCCGACAGTCCGTCCTGGATGAGGTTCGCCGTCTTGGCCACCCAATTGGCGAAGGTGGCCACGGACAATTCGACCCGTTCTCCGGTGGCGTCGTCGTAGAAGGTGACCAGGGGGCGCGCGGGGTCCGCGGCGAGCGCGGAACGCAGCAGGTCGGCAGGGGTGCGATCGGTGGCGTTCACCCGCGCAAGCGTACGCGCGCGGCCGGGCGTGCATCGAGTGGCGGGGCCACCGGTTCGGACGAATCCGTTCCGACGGCGTGTCAATTCCCCGATGGACAGATTTGTAGGGCTATGTCCAGGATCAGGAGCATGCGTGGACTCCTTGCTTCCTCCATCGGCGTGACGTGTGCCGCCGCCCTCTCCCTACCCCTGACCCTGCCCGCGAACGCCTTGGCAGCACCGGGCACCGAGGCCGGCAAAGCCGCCGGCCGGTCCGTGCAGCCCGCAGTGCCGGGCAGCACCCAGTCCATTCCCCTCGTCCCCCTGGCCGGTGAGCGTGCCCCCGGCGCGCCCGCCGCACAAGGTTTGCCCCGCCAGGACGTACGGCGGTTCTCTCTCGTCGGTGTCGTCTGGGACGACCCGGACACCGCGCTGCACGGCCGCGTCCAGGTCCGTACCCGGGCTGCCGGGACCGGCGCCTGGTCCGGCTGGCAGGACGTCGAGACCCACACCGCCGAGCACGCCCCCGACCCGGGCAGCCCCGAGGCCACCTCCGGCCGCCTCCGCGGCGCCACCGCACCGCTGTGGGTCGGGGACTCCGACGGCGTGGAGGTGCGGGTCCGACCCGAGAGCCCGGCCGGGCGGACGGCCGCCCCGCTTCCCGCCGGCCTCCGCCTCGAACTCGTCGACCCCGGACGGGCGGAGACCGCGGACGTCACCGCAGGCGCCACAGCCGGCACCGCCCGGCGCGCCGGTGCCGACGACGACCCCCCGCTCACCGGTCCCCTCAGCGCGGAGACCGCCGCCTCCGCGGAGCCCAACGCCCTGCTCGCCCCGCTCGGCGCCACCGAGATCCCCGCGCTGGGCCGGGCGGACACCGAGGACGAGCTGTTCGTGCTGCGCGCCGGCGAGATGACGCAGGAGCAGCTGGCCCAGCCGTACATCGGCCCGCGTCCGCGCATCACCACCCGGCACGGCTGGGGCGCGGACGAGAAGGTGCGTGAGAAGGGGTTCCTCTACACCAAGACGGTCAAGGCGGCCTTCGTGCACCACACCGCCACCGGGAACAACTACACCTGCGCACAGGCCCCGTCCGTCATTCGCGGTATCTACCGCTACCACGTCCTGAGCATGGGCTGGCGGGACATCGGCTACAACTTCCTCGTCGACAAGTGCGGAAACCTCTACGAGGGACGCGCCGGGGGCGTGGCGAAGGCGGTCATGGGGGCTCACACCCTCGGGTTCAACAACGACAGCACGGGCATCGCCGTTATCGGCACGTTCAACACCGCTTCACCGTCCGCGACGACGGTGAAGGCCGTGGGGCAGTTGGCGGCCTGGAAGCTGGGGCTCTTCGGAAGCAATCCGGGAGGCAAGACATACCTGAAGTCCGGGGGTGGCAACCTCTACAAAAAAGGTACGAACGTACGACTGAATGTCGTCTCGGGGCACCGGGACGGTTTCGCGACGGACTGCCCAGGACGGGTTCTGTACGGCAAGCTCGGATCCATCCGTGAGCAGGCGTCACGTCTCCAGGGGCGGCCGTGAGGGCCGGGAGGCGTGTCGCGGGCTCGGCGGATCCACTAGGTGGAGATACGGGGCGGACGTGTTCAGAGGGGGGCTTTCGGTGAGGGCGTACGGCCGTCGAAGGCACCGGACATCGGTCTGCATACACTGGCCGGCCGAAAGACAGTTCGGCCGGTCCCGGCAGGAAGCAGAGACGACAGGTGACAGAAGCGATCCTCCTGGTCGGCGGCAAGGGCACCCGGTTGCGCCCGCTCACGGTGCACACGCCCAAGCCCATGGTCAGGGCGGCGGGGGTGCCGTTCCTCACGCATCAGCTGGCGCGGGCGAGGGCGGCGGGCGTGGAGCACATCGTGCTCGCCACGTCCTATCTGGCGGAGGTCTTCGAACCGCACTTCGGGGACGGCTCGTCGCTGGGGCTGCACCTCGAGTACGTCACGGAGGACGAGCCGCTCGGTACGGGTGGCGCGATCCGGAACGTGGCGTCGCGGCTGCACTCCGGCCCTGACGATCCGGTCCTCGTCTTCAACGGCGACATCCTGACCGGACTGAACATCAGGGCGCTGGTGCGCACGCACGAGACGACCGGCGCGGATGTGTCCCTGCACCTGACGCAGGTGACGGACCCGCGGGCGTACGGGCTGGTGCCGACGGACGAGACGGGGCGGGTGACGGCGTTCCTGGAGAAGCCGCAGACGCCGGAGGAGATCGTCACCGACCAGATCAACGCGGGAGCCTATGTCTTCCGCCGGTCGGTCATCGACACGATCCCGGCGGGCCGGCCGGTGTCGGTGGAACGGGAGACGTTCCCCGGGCTGTTGTCGGCGGGCGCGCACCTGCAGGGGATGGTCGACTCCACGTACTGGCTCGACCTGGGGACGCCGGCGGCGTTCGTGCGGGGCTCGGCGGACCTGGTGCTGGGCCGGGCGCCCTCCCCGGCGGTGCCCGGGCGCTGCGGTGACCGTCTCGTCCTGCCCACGGCGAGGGTGGCGCCGGACGCGAAGCTGGCCGGCGGCACGGTGGTGGGTGAGGGGGCGTTCGTCGCGGAGGGCGCGCGCGTCTTCGGCAGCACGATCCTGCCTGGCGCCGTGATCGAGCCGGGTGCCGTCATCACCGACTCCCTCATCGGCAACCACGCCCGCGTCGGCCGACGCTCCGTCCTCACCGGCACGGTCATCGGCGACGGCGCGGTGGTGGGGCCCGACAACGAACTGCGCGAGGGCGCGCGGGTGTGGTGCGACGTGCGGATTCCGGGGGGTGCGGTGCGGTTCTCGTCGGACCAGTAGTCAGGCTGAGAGCGTGCCGGGTCGCTGCGGCGCCTCCTGTCCGGGGGGTGGGTCGGGGCCGTGCCGGGGGGTCCGTCCTCGAACGGCGCGGAATCGGTCCCTTACCGACGCACCCGTGTCGACGCCAACCGCTGCGGGCGGACACCCCCCGACACGCCCCCTTCCCGCCGTTCGCGACTGCGGCTCCGTGGACACGGCCCCTTCTCGCCGGGGGCGGGTGTGGCTCTGTGGGCAGGGTCCTTTCTCGCCGGGGGCGGGTGCGGCTCTCGTGGGGCGGGCTTGTCGCCGGGGGCGGGTGCTGCCCTGGTGTGTTGGATTTGTCGCCGTGGGCGGGTGCCCCTCGTGGTCCGGGCTTGCCGCCGTGGGCGGGTCCCCCCGGTGCGCTGGTCTTCTCGCCGGAGGCGGGTGCGGCTTCGTGTGTCCGGCTGCGCCATCCGCCTGGCTGCGGGCAGCCGGTCCGCGCACGCCGCGGGCAGCCGGTCCGCGCACGCCGCGGGCATTCGGGCCGCGCACGCCGCGGGCATGCGTGCCGCCTGGGGCGGCACGGGTGGGCGCGGGCGGCACCCCCGTCGCGCCGGGTTGCGCATCGCCCCGGCCTCAGCACCCGCAGGGCCGTGCCGGCGAGGCTACAGGCGGCCGATGTCGCCGCGAGGCATTCGGGGGGCTCGTCTCGGGGGGACCCTGCCGCTGAGGAGGATGAGTCGGGCCGCGCGATGCCGTTGTCCGGCGTAGGGCTCCAGCAGGGACAGCATCACGGAGTCGTCCGCGTCCCGGTCCCCGGCCAGCGCCCAGCCGACGATCCCCGGCAGATGCAGATCCCCGACGGTCACCTCGTCCGGTGCGCCATGGCTGCGTTGGACGGTCTCCGCCGACGTCCATGGCCCCACCCCGGGCACGACCTCCAGGCGGGCCCGCGCGGCCGCGGGTTCCATGCCCATCGCCTGCTCAAGCCGCGCAGCGACCCGTACCGACCGCAGGATCGTGGACGCCCGCTTGTCGTCGACGCCGGCCCGGTGCCACTCCCAGGAGGGGATCAGCGCCCAGGTCCGCGGCCCCGGCATCACATGCATGCCCCCGGGCGCCGGCCCCGGCGCCGGCTCGCCGAACTTACGGACGAGCAACCGCCACGCCCGGTACGCCTCGTCGGTCGTGACCTTCTGCTCAAGGATCGACGGAATCAAGGACTCCAGTACGAGGCCGCTCCGTCCCAGCCGCAGCCCGGGCCGCCGATGGCGGGCGGTGGCGACGATCCGGTGCCGTGGGGCGAAGCGGGACGGGTCGTCCGAGGCGCCGAGGAGGTCGGGGAGCTGGTCGAGGAGCCAGTCCGCACCGGGACCCCACGCCTCGCCGCGCACCTGACCGTCGTGCGCCGACACGCGCAGGGTCCCCGGCCCGGCCGGGGTGAGGCAGGCCCGCCACACCGATCCGTCGGGCGTCGTGCGGAACGTCGGGTCGCCGGGGCCCCGCCGCAGTGGTCCCAGGGCCAGCCCAAGCTCCAGCGGGCCGTCGGGCGCCCAGGTCCGCACCCGTGCCGCCGCCCGCGCCGCCTGCCGTGGCACGCCCGCGGGCACGGCGACCTCCCCGCCGCGCACTGTCGTACGCGTGGGGCGCGGAGCGAAACGGCCGGCCACGAAGGTGATCCCCCAGGGGAGAGAGGACAAGGTGCCCTATGAGGGTAGGCGTCCGAGGGGCATGGTCACCGCACCTCGATGAACGTGCCCGCGTCCCGGTCCGGACGCGGCCGGGGTTCCTCCGCCGGATGACCGACCGCCACCGCCCCCATCGGGTCCCAGTCGCCGGGCAGCCCCAGCACCTCCCGGACCACGTCCCGGCAGAACATCGTCGACGACACCCAGGCCGAACCCAGCCGCTCCCCGGCCAGCGCCACCAGGAAGTTCTGCACGCCCGCCCCGGCGGCGACCACGAACATCTCCCGCTCGGCCCCGTCACGCCGCACGTCCCCGTAGGTGTGCGAGCCGTCCATGACCAGACAGGGGACCACGAGGTACGGCGCGTGGCGCAGGACGTCCCCGCGCTTGACGCGCTTGGCGATGGACTCCTCGGTCTTGCCGTCCCGCCGCAGGTCCGCGATCCAGGCGTCCCGCATCGCGTCCAGCAGTTCGGCCCGCGACCCGGGCGACTCCAGCAGGACGAAACGCCACGGCGTCGTGTGGTGCGGCGCCGGTGCCGTCACGGCCGCGGCGACCGCGCGGCGTACCGCGCCGGGGTCAACGGGCTCGTCCGTGAAGGACCGGACCGTACGCCGCTGGGTCACCGCCTCGCGCACCGCCTCCGACGTGCCCAGCCGGAACATGTCGTCACGTGCGCTCCGTACCAGTGCCCGCGCCCCTTCCCCGTCGCCCCCGGCCACCGTGTGCGCCAGGCCGCGCACGACGGCGACCGGCAGCCCGGCCACCTTGCCCTTGACCAGGTCGCCCGCGGCGGCGAGCTCGTCCGCGGTGGCGACGACGGTGGCGCTGAGCGGGTTGCCGTGCGCGTCCACGCCGCCGCGCAGGTCGTCGAGCACCCGCACACCGGCGGCGCCGATCGCCACGTCCGTGAGCCCCGCGCGCCAGGGCCGCCCGAAGGTGTCGGTGACGACCACTCCGACGTCGACGCCGAGCGCGTCGCGGAGGCCCTCGCGGATCGCCCGCGCCGAGGCGTCCGGGTCCTCCGGGAGCAGCAGCACCGTCCCGCCGGGCGTGTTCGACGCGTCCACACCGGCGGCCGCCATGATCAGGCCCTGCCGGTTCTCGACGATGCGCAGCGGCCCGCGCCGGGCCACCACCCGCACCGTCTCCGCGTCGATCGCGGCCTCCCGGTCGTCCGCCTGGACGAACCGGCCCTCCGCCTTGGAGACGATCTTCGACGTGACGAGGAGCACGTCCCCGTCGGCCAGACCCGGTTCGGCGGCGGCGATCAGCTTGGCGAGGTCGTCGCCCGGCGCCACCTCCGGCAGGCCGGGCACCGCCCAGACCCGGTAACCGGTCATGACGCCCGCACCTCCTCCGCCAGCGCCAGGGCGTCACGCGCCATCTGCGCGGCCGCCTCCTCTTCGGTCATCATCAGCGGTACGGCCCGGCAGCGGATGCCCGCCGTCTCGACCCGCTCCACCACGCCCGCGTCCACGGTGTCCACGAGCCATCCGTCGAGCAGCCCGGAGCCGTAGTGCTCGGCGACCGCCGCCGCCGTGGCCTCCACGCCGACCGCGGCGAGCACCTTGTCGGCCATCCCGCGCACCGGCGCGTCCCCGACGATGGGGGAGAGGCCGACCACCGGCACCCCGGCGTCGGCGATCGCCTCGCGGATACCCGGCACGGCCAGGATCGTGCCGACCGAGACGACCGGGTTGGACGGCGGGAAGAGGATGACGTCCGCCTGGGCGATCGCCTCCAGCACGCCCGGCGCCGGCTTGGACTGCTCGGCGCCGACCGGCACGACCGCGTGGGCGGGGACCGAGGCCCGCAGCCGGACCCAGTACTCCTGGAAGTGGATCGCCTTGCGCTCGCCTTCGCCCGCGCCGGAGCCGCTGGGGGGCAGGGTCACGGCCACGTGCGTCTCGACGCGGTCGTCCGTCATCGGGATGAGCCGTACGCCGGGCTGCCAGCGGTCGCAGAGGGCCTCTGTCACCGCGCTGAGCGGGTATCCGGCGCCGAGCATCTGCGTCCGCACGATGTGCGTGGCGAAGTCCCGGTCACCGAGGCCGAACCACTCCGGCCCCACGCCGTACGCCGCGAGCTCCTCCTTCAGATGGAAGGTCTCGTCGGCCCGCCCCCAGCCCTGCTCCTCGTTTATGCCGCCGCCGAGCGTGTACATCACCGTGTCGAGGTCCGGGCAGACCTTCAGCCCGAAGAGGTGGATGTCGTCACCGGTGTTGCCGATGACGGTGATGTCCGCGTCCGGCACGGCCCGCTTGAGACCGCGCAGGAACCGGGCACCGCCGATGCCGCCTGCCAGAACCACAATCCGCATGGAGCAAGTGTTGCAGGCGGGTACGACAACGTGGCACGCGGTTACGGGAGCTCCGCGAGGGCCGTGCACTGCGGGGTGTGCATCGGCATCTCCGTGAGGCCCGGGTAGTAGACGTGCAGGCTGACCGCCGGTTCGAGGGTGTCGTTCAGCACCTCGTGCACATAGCCCGGCGCGAACACCAGCTGCCCACTCGGCTCCCACACGCGCGTGCCCCGCTCCGTCCGCTCGGTGAGGGTGCCCTCCAGGACGGTGAGGACGCCGGAGGAGGAGCCGTGGTCGTGCAGTCCGCTGCCCTGGCCCGGCACCCAGGACAGCAGCCAGACCTCGTAACCCGGGCCGGTGCGCAGCCGGTGGTACCAGCGGCTGGTGGCGTCGTACCGGACGAGGTGCTCCCACTGGGCGCGGTCGGCGGCGATGGAGCGGGCCAGGCCGACGAATTCGGCGACGGTGGCCGGGTGCTCGCGCGGGGCCTGGAGCAGGTGCGGGACTTCGAGGATGTCGCCGGCGATCTGGAGGTCGCTGTCGCTGTTCATGGGATGCGGTGGTTCCTCGGCGGGAAGAGGTGGGGCTGGATGTCACGACCGTCCGCCCGGGTCACGGGCGTGAGGGGCGCCCGGGTGCGGGCGTGGGGAACAGCAGCCGAGTCGCGGTGGACTCAGGGGCAGCCGGAGCGCGTTGGGCTCAACAGCTGGAACAGCAACAACAGCTACGGCGAGCGTGGGCAGCACCGAGGGACCCGGCGGAGCGGGTCGAGGTGGGCGCCAAGTTCGCGAGCATGCCCACTAGGAGAGCGGCTCACACCTTCACTGTCAACTCGACGCCCGATATGTGGGACATGTTTTCACCTGTTCCGGTTCATCACTCAGCTGAAAGGTTTGCTCATGCGTTGACCGGGACACATGGCGCACAACCGGCGCGTAAGCCTCGTGGTGATCTCGTGATCCGAATGTGATCCGGTTCGCTTCGATGCGCGCGTCGGAACGAGATTGAGCCACTGGGCGTCCTTCTCCGTACAGGGCTTGCGTGGGGCCGATGGCCTCCCGGGCCCCAACAGCGTGTCAAGGTTTATGGCGATTTGAACACTTTCCGCACGGCCTTGGTTCCGCAGAGTGAATAAGGGGCTCAATAGCAGATCTCGGCTTGACTCGCCCGGAGCAGCACACTTGTAATTTCACTCGTGTCGTTCAGCCGGAAATCGGTAACGGCTACATCACGGGGACGCGAAAGACAGACGAGGGGCGCACATGACCGAGCTGGTGCAGCAACTGCTGGTCGACGACGCGGACGAGGAACTCGGCTGGCAGGAGCGCGCGCTGTGCGCCCAGACCGACCCCGAGTCCTTCTTCCCCGAGAAGGGCGGCTCGACCCGCGAGGCCAAGAAGGTCTGTCTCGCCTGCGAGGTCCGCTCCGAATGCCTTGAGTACGCCCTGGCCAACGACGAGAGATTCGGCATCTGGGGCGGTCTGTCCGAACGTGAGCGCCGCCGCCTGAAGAAGGCGGCGGTCTGACCCAACGGCATGCGTCGTCCTCGTACATACGGGGCGAACGGCCCGTCGCGGGTGGGTTGTCCACAGGCGGCGGGCCGTCGTCATGGGCAGCCGATAGTGTGGGCGCTCGTCCGAGACACCCCGCCGCCCCCATACGGCACAGGTGTCCACCGCAGTCCACCGAACCGGGGCCCGTACCTCGATGTCCGTGCACAGCCACACGGCAGCCCATCACGATGCCGCTGCCACACCAGAGTTCCCGCGTCATGTGGTGACCGCGGTCCTCGTCTCCCACGACGGCGCCCGCTGGCTGCCCGACGCGCTCGCCGGGCTGCTCGGCCAGGAGCGGCCGGTTCAGTTCGCCATGGGCGCCGACACCGGCAGCGCCGACGACTCCGCGCAGCAGGTCACCGACGCGCTCGGCCCCGACCGCGTCCTGCACCTCGCCCGGCGCACCGGCTTCGGCCAGGCCGTCGAGGAGGTCAACCGCACGGCGCCGTTCCTCACCCCGGAGGAGCTGCCGTACCTGAAGCGGCCGAGCGGCTGGGACCCCGTCACGCGCACCTGGCGCGACGACGCCTACGACATGCCCGAGCTGCCGCACGGCGAGCCCGTGCAGTGGCTGTGGCTGCTGCACGACGACTGCGCACCCGAACCCGACGCGCTGGCCGAGCTGCTGCGGGTGGTGGAGAACGAACTCGAACTCGGCCGCGACGACGTGGCCGTCGTGGGCCCGAAGCTGCGCGGCTGGTACGACCGCAGGCAGCTCCTCGAAGTCGGCGTCAGCATCGCCAACTCCGGCCGCCGCTGGACCGGCCTGGACCGCCGCGAGCAGGACCAGGGCCAGCACGACCACGTACGGACCGTGCTGTCGGTGTCCACCGCCGGGATGCTGATCCGGCGTGATGTCTTCGACGAGCTCGGCGGATTCGACCGCCGGCTGCCGCTGATGCGTGACGACGTCGACCTGTGCTGGCGCGCCCAGGCCGCCGGGCACCGCGTCCTCATCGCCCCCGAGGCGGTCGTACGCCACGCCGAGGCGGCCTCCCGGGAGCGCCGCGCCGTCGACTGCGCGGGCCGCACCACCGCCTCCCCGCACAAGGTCGACAAGGCCGGCGCCGTCTACACCCTCCTCGTCAACGCCCGCTCGGCCACGCTGCCCTGGGTGCTGCTCCGCCTGGTCCTCGGCACCCTGCTGCGCACCGTCGCCTACCTCGTCGGCAAGGTGCCCGGGCAGGCGGTCGACGAGATCCGCGGCCTGATGGGCGTACTCCTGCGGCCCGAGCGGATCATCGCGGGCCGCCGTGGACGCGGCCGGCCGATGGTCGACAAGGGCGAGCTGCGCCCCCTCTTCCCGCCGCCCGGCGCGACGGTGCGGGCCACCGTCGAACAGGTGGCGAGCAGCGTCCTCGGCAGCTCCGACCCGGAGGTCACCTCCGGTGCCGGACGGCACGGCGGCGCGGTCGACTCCGGGCCCGGCGGCGACGACGCGGACTTCCTGGAGATCGAGCAGTTCGCCCGCCTCAAGCGCATCGCCCGCAACCCCGCACCGATGCTCTTCCTGGTCCTGCTGCTCGTCTCGCTGGCCGCCTGCCGCGAACTTTTCGGCGGCGGCTCCCTCGCGGGCGGCGCCCTGCTTCCCGCCCCCGCCGACTCCGGCGAGCTGTGGTCGCGCTACCTCGACTCCTGGCACCCGGTGGGCGCCGGCGGTGACGGCTCCGCGCCGCCGTACCTCGCGCTGGTCGCGATGCTGGCCTCCACGCTCTTCGGCTCCACGGGCCTCGCGGTCACGGTGCTGCTGGTCTGCTCGGTGCCGCTGGCCGGACTCACCGCGTACTTCGCCTCCCGCCCGCTCGTCGAGTCCCGGCTGCTGCGCGCCTGGGCCGCCGTCGCGTACGCCTTCCTGCCCGCCGCCACCGGCGCCCTCGCCGGTGGCCGGCTCGGCACCGCCGTCCTCGCCGTGCTGCTGCCGCTGCTCGCGCGCGCGGCCGTCGCGGCGAGCGGCCTCGCGAACACCTCCGGTGCGCGCGGCAGTTGGCGCGCCACCTGGGCCTACGCCCTGCTGCTGACGGTCACCACCGCGTTCACGCCGATCGTATGGCCCGTGGCGCTGATCCTCGGTGTCGGGCTGCTCGCCGTGCACCGCGGCGACATCGCCGCCTACGGGCTGCGCTTCCTGGCCCAGCTGGGCACGCCCCTGCTGGTGCTGGCGCCCTGGTCGCTGTCCCTGCTGCCGTTCGGCTTCTTCCGCGAGGCCGGCCTGGAGTACGGCGCCTCGGCCGCCTCCGCCCTCGACCTGCTCGGCGCCAGCCCGGGCGGGCCGGGCACGGTCAGCGGCCTGATGCTGATCGGCATCGTGCTGGCGGCGCTGGCCGCCCTGCTGCGCGGCGAGCGCCGGCGGGGCATCTGGTCGGCCTGGGCGGTCGCCCTGGTGGGCCTCGTCCTCGCGGTGCTGTCCAACGGCTCCGCCTGGGCCGGCCCCGCGACCCTCGTGTACGGCATCGCGCTTCTGGCGGCCGCCGTGATCGGCGCCGAGGGAGGGCGCACGCGCGTGGCCGAGCAGAGCTTCGGATGGCGCCAGCCGGTCGCCGCGCTGATCGCCTTCGCCTCGCTCGCGGGCCCGCTGCTCGTCGCCGCCGGCTGGATGATCCGCGGCGCCGACGGACCCGTGGAGCGTCGCGACCCGGTGCAGGTGCCCGCGTTCGTCGCCGAGGAGAGCGGCACGCGCGACCAGGCCCGCACCCTCGTCCTCGACAGCGACTCCGCCGCCCACGTCGGCTACACCCTGGTCCGCGGCTCCGGCGCCCGCCTCGGCGACGCCGAACTCGCCGCGGCCGACGGCGGCAACGCCGCGCTCGACAAGGTCGTCGCCAACCTCGTCGCCGGGTCCGGCGCAGACCAGGCCGACCAGCTCGGCGACTTCGCCGTGCGTTACGTCCTCGTGCACAAGGGCGCGCCCCGCGAGGTCAGCCGCGTCCTCGACGCCACGCCCGGCCTGAGCCGGCTCAGCCAGCAGGACGGCGGCGCCCTGTGGCGGGTCGACCGCCAGGTCGCGCGCGCGGTCGTCGTCCCGGCCTCCGGCTCGGGCGCCCCGCAGCCGGTCGCCGCCGGACCCGTCGAGATCCACACCGAGGTCCCGGCCGGCGGCGACGGCCGGATCCTGCGCCTCGCGGACGCCGCGTCCGACGGCTGGACGGCCACTCTCGACGGCAAGCCGCTGACCCGCACCACCGTCGACGGCTGGGCCCAGGGCTTCGCACTCCCCGCCGGTGGCGGCACCCTGGACGTCACCTACGACGACCCGATCGGCCACACCGCCTGGCTGTGGGCGCAGGGCTTCCTCGCCGTCGTCCTGGTCGTGCTGGCCCTGCCCGGGCGTCGCCGCGACGTCGACGACGACCTTCCCGAGGAGCCCGTGGTCCCCGCACAGGCCGTCGCCGGCGAGGGCCGCCGGGCCCGCCGTCTGCGCGCGCAGGCCGAGGCCGAAGAGGCCGCCCGGGACGAGGAGTTCCCGTCTCCGGCACCGGAGGACACCCCGGTGGCGGTCCCGCAGCAGCCCGCCTACGGCGAGTACGACACGGCCACCTACGCGGGCGCCGAGTACGGCACGTACGGCGGCGAGCAGTACCAGGGCGCCGGCCAGCAGTACCCCGCGGACGGCTACGGGCAGCCGTACCGGAACGAGCAGTACCAGAACGACCGATACCCGAACGATCAGTACCAGAACGACCAGTACCAGGCGGACCCCTACCAGGGCGGCCAGTACGACCCGTACGCGTACGGACAGCAGCAGCCGGGGGCGTACGAGCAGCCCTACGACCAGTACTCGCAGGGCTACGACCCGGCGTACGACCCGGCGCAGCAGCAGCACCCGCATGGCAGCGGCGACGAGCGCCCCGACGGGAGTCAGCAGTGAACCGCACCACCCTGTCCCTGATCGCCGGCGTTGGCGCGCTCGCCGCCGTCACCGGGTTCGCCACGCTCTCCGCCCCGGAGGCGACCGGCACGGACACCGCCCAGGCCGCGGCCCAGCTGCCGGTGGAGCGCTCAAGCCTGGCCTGCCCCGCGCCGAGCACCTCCGACCTCGCCGAGACGACGTACTCGTCCTTCACCCCGGTCACCGAGGGCACGGGAGGCGAGGGGAAGGGCGAGCTGCTGCCCGCCGGCGGCGGCAAGGACGAGAAGCCGGTGCTGAAGCCCAAGGAGCCCGGCTCGCCGGTCTCCGGGGACACCTCGGGGGGTGAGGCGCCCGCGCTGATCGGCACGGCGGAGGGGAAGTTCGCGCCCGGCTGGACCGTGCAGCAGACGACCGAGGTCGCGGCCGGCACCGGTCGCGGGCTGCTCGGGCTCAACTGCTCGGCCCCGGACACCGACTTCTGGTTCCCGGGGGCCAGTACGGCCGGCGGGCGGACCGACTACGCGCACCTGACCAACCCTGACGAATCCGCCGCCGTGGTGGACATCGAGCTGTACGGCAAGGACGGGGCGCTCCAGTCCACCGTGGGCGAGGGCATCACCGTCGCCCCCCGGTCCAGCGAGCCGATCCTGCTGTCGACGCTGACCGACGCCGAGGAGGCGGACCTCACGGTCCATGTGAACGTCCGCAGCGGGCGGGTCGGCGCCGCGGTGCAGGCGCTGGACGACAAGGCGGGCGGCGACTGGCTCTCGGCGGCCGCCGATCCGGCGGGGAGCCTGGTCGTCCCGGGGATCCCCAAGGACGCGACGGCGGTGCGCCTGATCGCGTTCACACCGGGCGACGCCGACGCGGACCTCAAGGTGCGCCTCGCCTCGCCGAACGGGCTGATCACCCCGGCCGGGAACGAGACCCTCCACGTGAAGTCGGGCATGACGACCGCCGTCGACCTCGGCGACGTGACGCGCGGCGAGCCCGGGTCCCTGGTCCTGACCCCCTCGGACCAGGCGGTGCCCGTGGTGGCCGCCGTGCAGGTGGTGCGCGGAAAGGGCGCCGCCCAGGAGACGGCGTACATCCCCGCCACGCGAGCCGTGGGCACGCGCGCGACGTCGGTCGGCAACACCGGGAAGGGCGTGACCCTGTCGCTGGTGGCGCCGGGGGAGTCGGCGCAGGTCAAGGTCACGGCGTCGGCGGGCACCGAGGGCGGCGGGACGGTGTCGAAGACGTTCGCGGTCAAGGCGGGCACGACGCAGGACGTCGAGGTACCGGTGCCGAGCGGCCTCAAGGGCACGTACGCACTGACGGTGGAGCGGGTTTCGGGAGGCCCGGTCCACGCGTCCCGGACCCTGGCCGCGACGCAGGACGGCGTCCCGGCGTTCACGGTCCAGACCCTGCCCGACGACCGGGGGACGGTGGCCGTGCCGGAGGCGGAGCAGGATCTGTCGGTGCTGCAGAAGTAGGCGCACGGGCAGCCCGGCAGGTGTCGTACCGGGCTGCTCAGTCCTCGCCGTAGCGCGGGTCCACCGTCTCCGGCGTCAGACCGAGCAGCTCGGCGACCTGTTCGACGACGACCTCGTGGACCAGTGCCGCCCGCTCGTCGCGGCCCTTGGTGCGGATCTCCACAGGGCGCCGGTAGACGACCACCCGCGCGGGACGCCCCTCACGCGCGGGAACGGTGCCCCCGAGCGGTACCGCCTCGTCGTTCCACGCCTGCCCGGGACCGTCCAGCCGCGGTACTTCGAGGACGAGGAAATCGATGTCGGCGAGCTGCGGCCAGCGCCGTTCCAGGCGCTCCACGGAGTCCTGCACCAGATCGGCGAACGCCTCGGCACGGCTCGCCGCGAGCGGCACCTGAGGGGGCGCGATCGGCCCGCGCATGCCCCTGCCGTGACGATCACGACGGCGGGGCCCGGGGACGGCGGCACGGGGCGGTACTCGGTTGTCCATCACTGGTGAAGGGTAGTCCTCGCGCGAGGCGCGTGCCGGACGTCCACGCTCCCTTCCCGCCCTGCGTCCGCCGCCGTACGGCATGTCGCCGGATGACCATTCCAGCCAAGATTGGGCTCGATTCCGTATCTCTCCGAGACCGGCGATCAGGAGTCAATTGACGGCGTTTATGTGGAGTGTTGACCGGTTTCATGGTCGTACGGGACCCTGCACATGTATGTCCACGCAGGTCAGCGGCGTGTGCCGGAAGGGGCCTGTGGGGCGTTTCACAACACGACACGGTGGAGTGACCTGGTGGAGAGTCGTCGCGGCCCGCTCAAGAGTGCGGTACCGTCCAACGTCGTGAGCCCTGTACGTCGCTGTTCGCGCACCGCTTGCGGCCGTCCCGCCGTAGCGACGCTGACGTACGTCTACGCCGACTCGACCGCGGTTCTCGGCCCGCTCGCCACCTACGCGGAACCCCACTGCTACGACCTGTGCGCCGAGCACTCCGAGCGTCTCACCGCCCCTCGCGGGTGGGAGGTCGTCCGGCTCCTCGACGGTTCCGCTCCCGCCCGTCCCAGCGGCGACGACCTGGAAGCGCTCGCCAACGCCGTGCGCGAGGCCGCCCGGCCCCAGGAGCGCGCGGCGCAGGCCGGCGGCGGTGGCCGTGCGGCGGACCCGATGGAGGTCGCGCGCCGCGGTCACCTGCGGGTTCTGCGCTCCCCCGACAACTGAGCGGTCGGTCAGTTCCCCTCGGTCCCCCCGCGGTCCCAGTCGCCTCATTTCGTTGAATGCTGCACACCCATTGACGCGTGCTTGTCGCGGACACGATCATTCCGTCACCCGTGAGAAATCGCTTTCCGCATGGCGGAATCCGGGGAGGCGCTCGTGTACGTCCAGGAACTGGCCCCCGTAGCCGGCTCACTAGGCCTGTCCGCCCTGGTGGCGGCCCTGCCTCTGGTGATCGTCCTGATCCTGCTCGGCGGTGTGCGCATGAAGGCCCATCTGGCGGGCCTCACAGGACTGTTGGCGGCCGTCCTGGTCGCCGCGCTCGCGTACGGCATGCCGATCGACCAGACGATCTCCAGCGCGGTCCACGGGGCGGTGTTCGGGATCTTCCCCATCCTGTGGATCGTCGTCAACGCCCTGTGGGTGTACCGGATGACGGTGCGGACCCGGCACTTCGACATCCTGCGTCGGTCGTTCGGGCGGCTCTCCGACGACCCGCGCATCCAGGCGCTCGTCGTCGCCTTCTGCTTCGGTGCCCTCCTGGAAGCGCTTGCCGGATTCGGTGCGCCGGTCGCGATCAGCGCGGTGATGCTGGTCGCCCTGGGCTTCGATCCGGTGAAGGCCGCGATCGTGGCGCTGGTCGCCAACACGGCGCCGGTGGCGTTCGGTGCGATGGGTACGCCGGTGGTGACGCTGGCTCAGGTCACGGGTCTGCCCCTGGAGGACGTGGCGTCCGTGGTGGGGCGGCAGACCCCGCTGCTGGCGCTCGTGGTGCCGCTGGTGCTGGTCGCTCTCGTGGACGGGAAGCGTGGCCTGCGGGAGACCTGGGTGCCGGCCATGGCGTGCGGAATCGCCTTCGCCGTCGCCCAGTTCGCCGCCTCGAACTACTTCTCCGCGCAACTCGCCGACATCGCAGCCGCCTTGGCGGGCGCGGGCGCCCTGGTCGCCGTACCGCAGTCGCGCAGGCCCGCCGCCGAAACGGTACGCGCGTCCGTGCTGACCGGCGCCCGCAGCGAGGAGCTCGACGAGGAGGACCCGCGCGCGGAGGTCGTGCGGGCGTACGCGCCGTACGCGCTCATCGTGGCCGTCTTCTCCGTGGCACAGATCCCGGTGGTCAAGGACTGGCTGGCCGGAGCCACACAGACCTACGACTGGCCCTTCCTGGACGTCCTCGACCCGGACGGTGAGCGGGTCGGCGGCAACGTGTTCACCTGGCCGATCGTCTCCACCGGTGGCACGCTCGTGCTGCTTGCGGGCATGCTCACGGCGGTCGTGATCGGGGTGCACGCGCGCGTGGCGGTCAAGGAGTGGCTCGCGACCGTGTACGAGCTGCGGTTCGCGATCCTCACGGTGACCTCCGTGCTGGCCCTCGCGTACGTCATGAACCTTTCCGGGCAGGCGGCCACCATCGGTCACTTCGTGGCGGCGGCCGGCGCCGGGCTGGCGTTCCTGTCGCCGGTCCTCGGCTGGTTCGGAGTCGCCGTGTCCGGGTCGGACACCTCGGCCAACGCCCTCTTCGGGGCGCTCCAGGTGACCGCCGCGCGCGAGTCGGGACTGTCGCCGGAACTGCTGGCCGCCGCCAACAGCTCGGGCGGTGTCCTCGGCAAGATGATCTCCCCGCAGAACCTGGCCATCGCCTGCGCCGCGGTCGGTCTCGCGGGCCGGGAGGGTGACCTGCTGCGCAAGGTGCTGCCGTGGAGCCTGGCGCTGTTGCTCGTGATGTGTCTGATTGTGGTCGGCCAGAGTTCACCGGTGCTCGGCTGGATGCTGCCCTGACCTCAGGGTTACGGCTGGGGGGCCAGATTCGGTCCACACCGTGCGTCGTCGGCCGGGGCGGGTAGTTTGGGGGTTCCGATAGGACTTCCAGGAGGGTTGGCCGTGGCTGTTGATCTGTCGCAGATCGTGAAGGCTTATGACGTGCGCGGCGTCGTCCCCGACCAGTGGGACGAGTCGCTGGCCGAGCTCTTCGGAGCGGCCTTCGCCCAGGTGACCGATGCCGACGCGATCGTGATCGGGCACGACATGCGGCCCTCGTCCCCGGGACTGTCCCGCGCCTTCGCGCGCGGGGCGGCGCTGCGCGGCGTCGACGTCACCGAGATCGGCCTCTGCTCCACCGACCAGCTGTACTACGCCTCGGGCGCGCTGAACCTGCCGGGCGCCATGTTCACGGCCTCGCACAACCCGGCCAAGTACAACGGCATCAAGATGTGCCGTGCGGGCGCCGCCCCGGTCGGCCAGGACACCGGCCTCGCCGAGATCCGTGAACTCGTCGAGCGGTGGAGCGAGTCGGGCGCTCCCGAGCCCGTCGCACGGCGGGGAACCATCACGCAGCGCGACACGTTGGAGGACTACGCGGTCCACCTGCGCTCGCTCGTCGACCTGACCTCCATTCGCCCCCTGAAGGTCGTCGTCGACGCGGGCAACGGCATGGGCGGTCACACGGTCCCCACGGTCTTCGAAGGCCTGCCCCTGGACCTCGTGCCGATGTACTTCGAGCTGGACGGCACGTTCCCCAACCACGAGGCGAACCCGCTGGATCCGGCCAACATCGTCGACCTCCAGGAGCGGGTGCGCACCGAGGACGCCGACCTCGGCATCGCCTTCGACGGCGACGCCGACCGCTGCTTCGTCGTCGACGAGAACGGCGACCCGGTCTCGCCGTCCGCGGTCACCGCCCTGGTCGCCGCGCGCGAGCTGGCCAAGCACGGCGGCGAGGGCATCGTCATCCACAACCTGATCACGTCGTGGACGGTCCCGGAGGTCGTGAAGGAGAACGGTGGCACGCCGATCCGCACGCGAGTGGGCCACTCCTTCATCAAGGCCGAGATGGCCCGCACCGGCGCGATCTTCGGCGGCGAACACTCCGCGCACTACTACTTCCGCGACTTCTGGAACGCCGACACGGGCATGCTGGCCGCCCTGCACGTCCTCGCGGCCCTCGGCGGCCAGAAGGGCACGCTCTCGGCGCTGGTCGCCGAGTACGACCGCTACGCGGGCTCGGGCGAGATCAACTCCACCGTGGACGACCAGCAGGGCCGCCTCGCCGCGCTCAAGTCCGCCTTCGAGGGCCGCGAGGGCGTCACCCTCGACGAACTCGACGGCCTCACGGTCACGGCCGCCGACTGGTGGTTCAACGTCCGCCCGTCCAACACCGAGCCGCTGCTGCGCCTGAACGCGGAGGCGCGCGACGAGGCGACGATGGTGCGGGTGCGGGACGAGGCGCTGGCGATCATCCGGGGGTGAGCGAAGCCGGGGTGAGGCGGCTGGGTGAGGCGGCTGGGGTGAGGGGGCCGGTGTGGGTGGGGCCCAGGGTGACGGGGTCTCGGGTGGTGAGTGGACCGGGGGCCGCGTCCCCGGTCACCGGCCCGGCCCCCAAACCCCCGCGACCATGCCCCCCAACCCCCCACACCCCCGCCCGCACGGCGGTACCCTGACCAGGCACATCCGCACAACCACACGTACCCGAACCGGTACCCGCAACCCGCCCCGAAGGGACCCCACATGCCGCTCGAAGCCGGCCTCCTGGAGATCCTCGCCTGCCCGGCCTGTCACGCCCCCCTCAAGGAGCAGGACACCGAGCTGGTCTGCACCGGCCAGGACTGCGGCCTGGCGTACCCCGTCCGCGACGGCATCCCCGTCCTCCTCGTCGACGAGGCCCGCCGCCCGGCGTAACGCCCGTAGACGTCCGCGCAGACCGGGCCCGCCCCAAGGAGGGGCCCGCCGCCCGCACAACCGCCGACCCCGGCGTTCGGAGGCTGCCGCCCATGCTCGACGAATCGCTGCTCGACTCCCCGGAGGGCCTCGCAGAGGCCGACCAGCGCGGCCTGCTGCGCGGCGCCGCCGAGTCCGGTGCCCGAGTCCGCACCGCCGCCCGGCTCGCCGTCGAGGCCGGAGTGGGCGAGCTGAAACCCGACGGCCGCCCCCGCGCCGTCCTCATCGCCGGCCCCGGCGCCGCCGCCACCCACGCCGCCGACTTCCTCGGCACGCTGGCAGGCCCGGGCAGCCCGGTCATCCGCCTCGCCCCGACCGGCGTCGCCCCCGTCGCGGGCGCGCTGCGCTGGGAGCTCCCGGGCTGGGCCGGCTCCGTCGACCTGCTCCTGATCGCCACCCCGGACGGCACGGAACCGGGCCTGTCCCTGCTGGCCGAGCAGGCCTACCGACGCGGCTCCACCGTCGCCGCCGTCGCCCCGGCCGGCACCCCGCTCGCCGAGGCCGTCGGGGGCGCCCACGGCCTCTTCGTACCGATGGCGACCGCCCCGTACGAGCAGGACGAGAGGGACGAGCAGCCGCTCGCCGCGTCCGCCCCCGGCGTCCTGTGGGCGCTGCTCACCCCGTTGCTGGCGCTGCTGGACCGGATCGGCCTGCTCACCGCGCCGCCGGACGCGCTGGAGAAGGTCGCCGACCGCCTCGACGAGATCGCCGAACGGTGCGGGCCAGCCATCGAGGCGTACAGCAACGCCGCCAAGACCCTCGCCGGCGAGCTCGCCGACGCGCTTCCGGTGATCTGGACGGAGGGCGCCTCGGCCGGTCCCGCGGGCCGCCGTTTCGCCGCCGCTCTCGGGGAACTGGCCGGCCGGCCCGCCGTCATGGCCGAACTCCCCGAGGCGCTCGCCGCGCACAGCGCCCTGCTGGCCGGCCGGCTCGCCGCCAGCGCCGACCCCGATGACTTCTTCCGCGACCGTGTGGAGGAGCCGCCCGCGCTGCACGCGCACGTGGTGCTGCTTCGCGACCGCCCGATCGGCGGCCTCACCGCCGCCCCCGCCGCCCGCGAGCTGGCCCTCAGCCACGACACGCCGATCAGCGAGCTGGAGCCCGAACCCGGCGGCGAACTGGAGACCCTCTCCGAACTGATCGCCGTCACGGATTTCGCCGCCGTTTACCTGGCGCTCGCCTCGAGGGCCTGATCTGGCTCGGAACGCCCCGATCTCCGTACGCGCGGAGAACCGGCGCCCGTACGCGAAGAAGACCGAAGGCGTACGGACGACGTGCGAACGACGTACGAACCAGGTACGCCGTTCGTGCGCCCGTCCGCCGCGCAGCTGACCCGGCAGAGAGAATCGAATGGACCGCCTCGACAACACCGTCCGCCCCTACGCCTGGGGTTCCACCACCGCGATCCCGCAGCTGCTCGGCGTCGAGCCGACCGGCGAACCGCAGGCGGAGATGTGGATGGGGGCCCACCCGGGCGCACCCTCGCGCACCGACCGCGGCACGCTCGTCGACCTCATCGCGGCCGGCCCCGAGAAGGAACTGGGCGCGGCCACCGTGGCCAAGTTCGGCCCCGGACTCCCCTTCCTCCTCAAGATCCTCGCCGCGGGCGCCCCGCTCTCCCTCCAGGTGCACCCCAACCTGACCCAGGCGAAGGAGGGTTACGAGGAGGAGGAACGCCGGGGCGTCCCCGTGGACGCCCCGCACCGCAACTACAAGGACGCCAACCACAAGCCGGAACTGATCTGCGCGCTCACCGAGTTCGACGGACTGTGCGGCTTCCGCGACCCGCACCGGACCGCCGACCTCCTCGCTGGCCTCGGCGTCGACTCCCTCAAGCCGTACGTCGATCTGCTGCGCGCCCACCCCGAGGAGGCGGCGCTGCGCGAGGTCCTCACCGCCGTTCTCACCGCGGACCCCGAGGAGATGGCCCGCACGGTCGCGGAGACCACCGCCGCCTGCGCCCGCCTCGGCGGCGACTACACCCCGTACGCCGGTCTCGCCCACCACTATCCGGGCGACCCCGGCGTGATCGCCGCGATGCTGCTCAACCACGTCCGCCTGCAGCCCGGTGAGGCCCTGTACCTCGGCGCCGGCATCCCGCACGCCTACCTCAGCGGTCTCGGCGTCGAGATCATGGCCAACTCAGACAACGTGCTGCGCTGCGGTCTGACCCCCAAGCACATCGACGTCCCCGAACTCCTGCGCGTCGTCCGCTTCGAGGCGAACGACGCGGGCGTGCTGCGACCGGAGGCGTCCCCGGACGGCGAGGAGGTCTACGACACCCCGATCGACGAGTTCCGGCTGTCCCGCTACGTCCTCTCCGAGGGCGGCGCCCCCCGCGACCTCACCCGCCCGACCCCGCAGATCCTGCTCTGCACCGCGGGTTCGGTCCGGGCGGGCGAGCACGAACTGACGCCGGGCCGCTCCGTCTTCGCAGCGGCCGGTGAAAAGGCCGAAGTGTCCGGTACGGGAACGCTCTTCCGGGCGACCGTGGTGGCCTGATTCCACGGGTGTGCTGACCTGGCGCGCCCCTGCCGGGCAGGGCTGCAACAATGGCCCACCGGCAAAGGACCGGCAAAGCCCGTGAGCGGGCCAGGCCCCGGTGGACGGCGTACGAAGGGACAACGCGAACACATGAGCGCGTCAGGCGGCACCAAGGCGATCGTGGCGGCACTGCTCGCCAATCTCTCGATCGCGGTAGCGAAGTTCGTTGCGTTCCTCTTCAGTGGCTCGTCGTCGATGCTGGCCGAGTCGGTGCACTCGCTCGCCGACTCCGGCAACCAGGGCCTGCTGCTCCTCGGCGGCAAGAAGGCCCAGCGCGAGGCGACCCCGCAACACCCGTTCGGCTACGGCCGCGAGCGCTACATCTACGCCTTCCTCGTCTCGATCGTGCTCTTCTCGGTCGGTGGCATGTTCGCCATCTACGAGGGCTACGAGAAGATCAAGCACCCGCACGAGATCGAGCACTGGTACTGGCCGGTGGGCGTGCTGGTCTTCGCGATCATCGCCGAGACCTTCTCCTTCCGGACGGCCATCAAGGAGTCCAACGTCCTGCGTGGCCGCAAGTCCTGGAAGGAGTTCGTCCGGCACGCCAAGGCGCCCGAGCTGCCGGTCGTTCTCCTGGAGGACCTCGGCGCCCTGGTCGGCCTGATCCTGGCCCTCGGCGGCGTCGGCCTCGCCCTGCTCACCGGCGACGGCGTCTGGGACGGCATCGGCACCCTGTGCATCGGCGTCCTGCTCATCCTGATCGCGCTGGTTTTGGCCGCCGAGACCAAGTCGCTGCTGCTCGGCGAGGCGGCCGGCGTCGAGGACGTCAGGAAGATCGAGGACTCGATCGTCGACGGCAGCACCGTCACCGGCATCATCCACATGCGCACGCTGCATCTCGGCCCCGAGGAGGTCCTGGTCGCCGCCAAGATCGCCGTGCGCCACGACAACACGGCCGGCGAGGTCGCCGCCGCCATCGACGCCGCGGAGACCCGCATCCGTGAGGCCGTCCCGATCGCCCGCGTCATCTACCTGGAGCCCGACATCTACAGCGAGTCGGAAGCGGCCAAGGGCCCGGACGAGGAAGCCTCACCGGGTGGCCCGAGCCAGACCACGGGGCACTGATCTCCCTCCCCTCTCCCACGCCGGGGCCCGCCGAGTCGTTCGGCGGGCCCCCGGCCGGTCGTGAGCCCCGGCGGACCCGGCCCGGCTACCCGACCTCGCGCAGAACGCCCAGCACCGCGCCCTCGTGCGCCGCCGCCAGCAACCGCTCACGGAACCCGGCCCCATCAACTTCCGCGACAGCAGCGCCAGGACCGCAGATGCTCGTCCCCTGCGGCAGCCTCCGGTACGGCGATCATGAACACGAGCCTTGCCTTCGTACCGTCGGGCCGTCCGGCGAACCCCACTCCACGCCCTGGTCCGACCGTGCGAAACCCACGACCGGCGCGGTCACCGCCCCCGCCTTGGAGTCGTACAGCTCACCGGTGTTGGCTATCCAACCGCCGATCATGCCGGGCACCAGCGCCGGCCGGTCGCCGATCGCGTAGGCGATGTAGCCGGAGAGGATCGGCACCATCAGCGTGAAGCCGATGACACCCATGTTGTTCATGTCCATCCAGAAGGATTCCTTCGGGATGACCAGATCGCCGGACGGATCCGTGTGCCCGCCCAGCGAGATCGCGATCAGCAACCCGCCGACCACCACGAACGGGATCATGTAACTGACCCCGTTGCCGTGTTCGGCGCGAATTGTTCGCAGGCGGACTGGGGACGGCTGGGCCGCCCGGTGTAGCTTGGGACGGAGTCAGACGTCGCTGCTGATGGCGGTCGGGCGGTCCCCAGCGGACCGGCCGAGGGAGAGAGGGCCTCCGACGGACTGCGCTGCGCGCACGCGGGCGTGCCCGTGTGCTCTTCGGGCACCCCTGTGTCCGCCGCCGCGCAGATCAGCCGTACCCACCTCGACCCAAACCACCGAGGAGCAGCCCGCATGACCACTGTCGAGAACCGACAGGACTTCAAGGTCGCCGACCTCTCCCTGGCCGAGTTCGGCCGCAAGGAGATCACTCTCGCCGAGCACGAGATGCCGGGCCTGATGGCGATCCGCAAGGAGTACGCCCAAGCGCAGCCCCTGAAGGGCGCCCGCATCACCGGCTCCCTGCACATGACCGTGCAGACCGCCGTGCTCATCGAGACCCTGGCCGCCCTGGGCGCGCAGGTCCGCTGGGCGTCCTGCAACATCTTCTCGACCCAGGACCACGCGGCCGCCGCCATCGCCGTCGGCCCGAACGGCACGCCCGACAACCCCCAGGGCATCCCGGTCTTCGCCTGGAAGGGCGAGACCCTGGAGGAGTACTGGTGGTGCACGGAGCAGGCTCTGACCTGGCCGAACACCCCCACCGGCGGCCCGAACATGATCCTGGACGACGGCGGCGACGCCACCCTCCTGGTGCACAAGGGCGTCGAGTACGAGAAGGACGGCAAGGTCCCCTCGCCCGACACCGCCGAGTCCGACGAGCACCGCGTCATCCTCGAACTGCTCACCCGCACCATGGGTGAGAGCCCGCAGAAGTGGACCCAGCTGGCGTCCGAGATCCGCGGCGTGACCGAGGAGACCACGACCGGTGTCCACCGTCTCTACGAGATGCACCGCGACGGCACCCTCCTGTTCCCGGCGATCAACGTCAACGACGCAGTCACCAAGTCGAAGTTCGACAACAAGTACGGCTGCCGCCACTCCCTGATCGACGGCATCAACCGCGCGACGGACGTGCTCATCGGCGGCAAGACCGCCGTCGTCTGCGGCTACGGCGACGTGGGCAAGGGCTGCGCGGAGTCCCTGCGCGGCCAGGGCGCCCGCGTGATCATCACCGAGATCGACCCGATCTGCGCCCTGCAGGCGGCGATGGATGGCTACCAGGTGACGACGCTGGACGAGGTCGTCGACAAGGCCGACATCTTCGTCACCACGACGGGCAACAAGGACATCATCATGGCCGCGGACATGGCCAAGATGAAGCACCAGGCGATCGTCGGCAACATCGGCCACTTCGACAACGAGATCGACATGGCCGGCCTCGCCAAGATCCCCGGCATCGTCAAGGACGAGGTCAAGCCGCAGGTCCACACCTGGACCTTCGCCGACGGCAAGGTGCTCATCGTCCTCTCCGAGGGCCGCCTGCTGAACCTGGGCAACGCGACCGGCCACCCGTCGTTCGTGATGTCCAACTCCTTCGCGGACCAGACCCTGGCCCAGATCGAGCTGTTCACCAAGCCCGACGAGTACCCGACCGACGTCTACGTGCTGCCCAAGCACCTCGACGAGAAGGTCGCCCGTCTCCACCTCGACGCGCTCGGCGTGAAGCTGACCACGCTCCGCCCCGAGCAGGCCGAGTACATCGGCGTCGACGTCCAGGGCCCGTACAAGCCGGACCACTACCGCTACTGAGTCCGCAGCCGGCCACTGAGCTGCCCGCCCGTGCACTGACGCGCAGCTCAGCAGCAGGTCCTCGGAGACAGGCCCCCGCACCCCCGTGCCGGGGGCCTGTCCCTTTGGCCGTGCAGGCCGTCACCGACTGGTCGCGGCCAACCTGACCAGCCCGTCACACCCCAGGACCCTCATGCCCCGCGGCCGCTATTCGCTCCACGACCCGCACGATCACACCCCCCTCGCGGAAGAGCACTTCCACTGCGCCCCCGGCCCGTCCGGCTGGCGCTATGTCTCCCAGCTGACCGCCCCCTCGGGCGATCACCGCGGCTCCGTCGACCTCGCCCTCGACGAACTCGGCCGCCCGATCCGTCTCGAACTCCACGCGGCGGGCTGGCAGGTGCGTGGCGCTGCTCTTGACGGCGTCACCTGGGTCCGCACCGACCCCACCGGCACCGATGCCACGGAAGGCAACGTGGGCGCCCACGCCTTCACCGGCACCTCCCCCGCGTTCCTCATCGCCACCACCCGTCTGCTGCGCCTCACCCCTTCCGGCTCCGCGACCCGCGTACGCCTGGTCGCCTTCACGGATCCGGTCCTCGCTCCGCGCACCGTGGACCAGTCCTGGGCTCTGCTGAAAAGAGAAGCACACGGCACTGACAACGGCCCTCTGACCGTGGAGGAGTACCAGGTCACAGCCCTGGACACGGGCGAGCAGCACGTCGTCCACATCGCCGGGGACGTGGTCCTCGCCGCGCCCGGCATCGAGCTGGAGGACCTGGAGTCGCCGCCGTCCGTCTTTCCTTGAGCGGCGGTTGCCGGGGGTGTGTCGACTGGCTTACGCGGGCGGCGCGAAGCCGGTCGATGGACGATCCGTATCTGTCGGCTCGGCGGCCGGGCCGCCCTGCCCGTCCTGCCCCACCGGAGCGGCCTGTGGTGTCTGCACCGGGGCTTCGGGACGGCGTTCGTGCTGCGCGGCATCGTGTGCCGCCTGTGGCGCGGCGAACTGCCCGGCGGGTGGCGTGGGAGCGAGCGTGGGATAGGCGGGGTGGGAGGGATAAGTGGACTGGGAGGGCTGAAAGGGGTCGGCGGGATAGGTGGAGTGGTGGAAGGGGTGGGCGGGATACGCGCCCGGCCCTGCACCGCCCCCGTACTGCCCCTCACCTCCGGGCCCATGGACACCGACTGCGTTCGACTGGGCCCGCCGGATCTCCCGTGCCTGCCGCTCCTGCACCACCGCGGCCAGATAGGCGGCCGGCGGTATCCCCTGCGGCATCGGAGTCCCCGTGCGCTCCGCGAGGTCGGCGGCGAGCCGTTCGGCCATGGCCCCGCCGACTTGGGGGTCCAGCTGCTGCATGCGCGTGAGGTACTGCCGTATCGCTAGCCACAGCCCGTCAGGGACCGCCGACAGATCGAGTCCCGAAAAGCGCCCGGCCAGCCAGGGCGGCGGAGGCGGAACGAAACGCGCACGTGCAGTGGGAATCCGTTCCCGCACGACGAGAGTCCCGGCGAACACATCCCCGAGCCGGCGCCCGCGTTCCGACACGAGCGAAGCGATGCAGGCGATGACCCCCAGCGTCAGCAGGATCTCGACGACGCCGATCGCACCTCGCACCAGTGCGTGCCGGAAGCGGATCGGCCCGCCGTCGTCGCGCACCACGCGCAGACCCAGCGCCATCTTCCCCAATGACCGCCCGTGACTGAGCGTCTCCACGGCGATCGGCGCGCCCACCAGGACCAGCAGAAACGTCGCGATGGACACCGCGATCCGTGCGGCTTCGTCAAGCGAGGCCGTGGAGATCACCAGGACCACGCTCACGATCACGTACGCGGCAAAGGCCACGACCAGATCGAGCAGGACGGCCAGCGCCCTGCTGGGCAGCCTCGCAGGGCGCAACTCCAGCGCCACCGCCTCGCCCGTCACCAGCTCACTCACGCCCGCCGTCCTTCCCCTGGCCTGCCCCCGGAACGGCCAGTCTGCCAAGCTGAGGGCATCGAGCATCGCAGTACGACAAGCTGATACTCGCGACGGGCCCGCCGACAAGCAGCCGAGGAGCAGGTAGACCGATGGACCTCGACGTCTTCGTCTCCGCCCACCGAGCGGAATGGGACCGCCTTGAGGACCTGCTCCGGCGCCAGCGCCGTCTCTCCGGCGCCGAGACGGACGAACTCGTCGCGCTCTATCAGCGCACTGCCACCCATCTTTCCCTGATCCAGTCCAGTGCACCCGAGCCGCAGCTGACCGGTCGCCTCAGCCAACTGGTCGCACGCGCGCGGAGTGCCGTGACAGGTACGCGACGGGCCTCCTGGCGCGATGTCACCCGCTTCCTCGCCCACGGCTTCCCCGCCGCCGTCTACCGAGCGCGCCACTGGTGGGTCCCCACCGCACTCCTGTCGACGCTTGTCGCGGCGCTCCTCGGCTGGTGGATCGGCGTGCATCCCGAAGTCCAGGCCACCATCGCGGCGCCCAGCGAACTGCGCGAGCTCACCCGCCCCGGCGGCCAGTACGAGAGCTACTACTCCTCCCACCCGGCAGCGTCCTTCGCGGCCCGTGTCTGGACGAACAACGCCCAGGCCGCCGCCATGTGCCTGGTGTTCGGCGTCTTCCTTGGCATCCCCGTCCTCTGGATCCTGTTCCAGAACATGCTCAACCTCGGCATCGGCTTCGGCCTGATGTCCTCGGCAGGTCGACTCGACACCTTCCTCGGCCTGGTCCTCCCGCACGGCTTGCTGGAACTGACCGCGGTCTTCGTGGCCGCCGGCACAGGACTACGCCTCGGCTGGACAGTGATCGACCCAGGGCCACGCTCGCGGAGGAAGGCCCTCGCCGAGGAGGGCCGAGCCGCCGTGGGCATGGCGATCGGCCTTGCCCTGGTCCTCTTCGTCGCCGGCGCCATCGAAGGCTTCGTCACCCCGTCGGGCCTGCCGACCTGGGCTCGCATCGGCATCGGTGTCGTCGCCGAGGTCGCCTTCCTCGCATACGTCTACGTACTCGGCCGGCGTGCCGCCGAGACCGGCGAAACGGGTGACGTGGACGCGGCCGAGCAGAGCGCCACGGTGCCGACAGCCGCCTGATGTGCGGACAGGCCCGCCGGACTGCTAGTCTCCTCTTCGCCCCACAGGAGCCGTTGACACGGAGCAGGTGGGGAGGTAGATTCAAACAGTTGCCTGGACTGGAGACGATCCGGTCGGCACTTTGAGAACCTACTTGCTTCTTGGAACACCAGCTTCGAGAAGCTCCTCCCGATTAATCGGAATGGATGGCCGGTAAGTCCGGCTCGAAACTTCTGATAAAGTCGGACCCGCCGGAAAGGAAAGCGCGAAAGCGCAAACCTGGAAAGCGCCGAGGAAATCGGGTCGAGAAAAGATCTGATAGAGTCGGAAACGCAAGACCGAAGGGAAGCGCCCGGAGGAAAGCCGCGAGAGAGATTCTCGGGTGAGTACAAAGGAAGCGTCCGTTCCTTGAGAACTCAACAGCGTGCCAAAAGTCAACGCCAGATATGTTGATACCCCGTCTCCAGCATCAGCTGGGGCGAGGTTCCTTTGAAGAAAAACACAGCGAGGACGCTGTGAACGGCCGGGCTTATTCCGCCTGGCTGTTCCGCTCTCGTGGTGTCGTCCCGATTACGGGAAAACATTCACGGAGAGTTTGATCCTGGCTCAGGACGAACGCTGGCGGCGTGCTTAACACATGCAAGTCGAACGATGAACCACTTCGGTGGGGATTAGTGGCGAACGGGTGAGTAACACGTGGGCAATCTGCCCTTCACTCTGGGACAAGCCCTGGAAACGGGGTCTAATACCGGATAACACTTCCACTCTCCTGGGTGGAGGTTAAAAGCTCCGGCGGTGAAGGATGAGCCCGCGGCCTATCAGCTTGTTGGTGAGGTAACGGCTCACCAAGGCGACGACGGGTAGCCGGCCTGAGAGGGCGACCGGCCACACTGGGACTGAGACACGGCCCAGACTCCTACGGGAGGCAGCAGTGGGGAATATTGCACAATGGGCGAAAGCCTGATGCAGCGACGCCGCGTGAGGGATGACGGCCTTCGGGTTGTAAACCTCTTTCAGCAGGGAAGAAGCGAAAGTGACGGTACCTGCAGAAGAAGCGCCGGCTAACTACGTGCCAGCAGCCGCGGTAATACGTAGGGCGCAAGCGTTGTCCGGAATTATTGGGCGTAAAGAGCTCGTAGGCGGCTTGTCACGTCGGGTGTGAAAGACCGGGGCTTAAC
>NZ_JBFBJT010000018.1:0-73955 GCF_040686175.1 Streptomyces sp. NPDC086077
TGCTGACCGAACTCGCGCCTCTGCACCCTCTGTTCGTGGAGGAGCCCGTCCTCCCCGAACAGGGCCATCTGCTGCCCGGCCTGGTGGCCGCGAGCCCCATCCCGCTCGCCACCGGCGAACGGCTCTACGGACGCGCCGAGTTCCTCGCCGTGCTCGCCGCCGGTGTCGCCGTCGCCCAGCCCGACCTGTCGCACGCCGGCGGGATAACCGAGGTGCACCGCATCGCCTCGCTCGCCGAGACCTACGGCGCCCAGCTCGCCCCGCACTGCCCGCTCGGCCCGATAGCCCTGGCGGCCAGCCTCCAGATCGCGTTCGTCACCCCGAACTTCCTGATCCAGGAGCAGAGCCGGGGCATCCACTACAACAAGGACGCCGACCTGCTGTCCTACCTGGTGGACACGGAGCCGTTCCGCTTCGTCGACGGCCACGCCCTCCGCCACGACGCCCCGGGGCTCGGCATCACCGTCGACGAGGACGCCGTACGCGCCGCGGACCGCACCGGTCACGCCTGGCGCAACCCGGTGTGGCGGCACCCCGACGGCTCCTTCGCGGAGTGGTGAGCGTGCCGCTGGAGGTCGTCACCGACCTTGCGCACGGCGGCCGTTGGACGTCCCTGCGCTCGGGCGGGCGCGAATGGCTGTGGCGGCGCGAGACGCCCGGGCGGGAGGACGTCGCGCCGGGCGACCCGTTCGTGGACGCGGGCGGACTGGAGGAGTGCGTCCCCACCGTCCGCGGCACGCCCGACCACGGCGACGCCTGGTCGCGGGCCTGGACGCGGGAGGCGGACCGGGACGTGGTCCACGCCGACCGCTTCACGCTGACCCGCCGCATCCGCGCCACCGCCGACGGGGCCGAGGCCGACTACGTGCTGACGGCCGACGCCGGCTTCCGCTTCCTGTGGGCCGCCCACGCCCTGCTCGATCTCTCCGAGCGGGCGAGCGTGCACCTCCCCCGCGCGGTGCGGACCCGGCTGTTCCCCGAGGCGGCCCCGCTGCTGGACGGGCCGTGGCCGAAGGGCGCCGCGTGGGTCGAGGGCGACTGGCCGGCCCCCCGCGGGCTACGTATGGACAGGTTCGGCCCGGACGACGGCACCGCCGTCGGAGCCGTCGTGGACGTTTCCCGGTGTTGTGTCCACGACGGCCCGGACCACCTGTCCCTGGCCCTCGAAGCCGACGGCCAGCCGACATCCGTCGCCCTGTGGCGCAACCTGGGCGGCTTCCCGGCCCCCCACCCCTACCGGAGCACGGGAGTCGAGCCCCTGCTCGGCCGGGTGTTCGACCTCGCCGAGGCAGGCCCCGGTGACGCCGCCCGTGTCCCCGAATCCGGTGAGGTGCGATGGCGGCTGACGCTGAGCGCGCACTGCCACTGTCCCTGACCGGCCCGCGGGAAACCGTGTGGCCCCCTTGCGAGAACGAGAAGGAGCCCCCTCCATGGATCTTCGAGCGGCCCTGGCCGCCCACCGCCTGGTCGCGATCGTCCGCGGCTCGGATCCCGACGCAACGCTGCGCACCGTCCTGGCCCTGGCCGAGGAGGGTGTCGAGCTGATCGAGGTGTCCCTGAGCGGCAAGGACGCCCTGTCCGTGATCGAGCGGGCCCGCGAAGCGCTCGGCACCGACCGCCCCCTCGGTGCCGGCACCGTCCTGACCGCCGACGACGCCCGTGCCGCCCACCGGGCCGGCGCCCGCTGGGCCGTCACGCCCGCGGTCGGCGAAGGCGTCGGTGCGGCGCACGCGCTCGGCATGCCGGTGCTGGCGGGGGTGATGACCCCGACCGAGATCCTGGCCGCACGCGCGCTGGGCGCCACGGCGCTGAAGGTCTTCCCGGCCGCCCAGGCCGGCGGCCCCGCCTATCTCCACGCCCTGCGGGGCCCGTTCCCGCACGAGCTGTTCGTGCCGGTGGGAGGCGTCGACGAGGCGGCCGCCGAGGCCTATCTGGCCGCCGGAGCGACCGCCGTCGGGGTCGGCTCGCCCCTGATCGGCGACGCCGCCGACGGCGGCAGCCTCACCGCGCTGCGGGAACGCGCCCGCGCCTTCCTCACCGTCGCACAGAAGGCCACGCCGTGACCGACGTCGAAGCCCTCCGCCCCGACCGCCTGGAACTCGGTGAGGGCATCCGCTGGACGGACCGTGGCGTCATCCTCGTGGACATCCTCGCGGGCCGTCTGCTCACCGCCGCCGGCAGCCCCACGGACCCCCTGCGGCAACTGGCCCGACTGCCCGTTCCGCTGGGCGCGGTGGCACCCGTGGCCGGCACCGCCGACACCTGGATCGCCGCCGCGGGCACCGGGATGTGCCTGCTCGCCCCCGACGGATCGACGCACTGGCTGGCACAGCCCGAGGCGGACGCGGCCCGGCCCATGCGCATGAACGACGGGACCGCCGACCCGCTGGGCCGCTTCTGGGCGGGCAGCATGGCCTACGACGCCGACGAGGGACGCGGTTCCCTGTACCGGGTCGACGACGACGGCACGGTGACCCGTGTCCTCGACGGCATCACGGTGCCCAACGGACCGGCGTTCACGGCGGACGGCGAGGTCATGTACCTGGCCGACAGCGCGCGGGGGGTCATCAGGCGCCACGCCGTCGACCCGGCCACCGGCGGCCTGGGAGCACCCGAGGTCTTCGTGACCGTCGACGACGGCAGCCCCGACGGCATGGTGGTGGACGCCGAGGGGGCGGTGTGGGTCGCCGTGTGGGGCACGGGAACCGTACGCCGGTACCGCGCGGACGGCCGCCTCGACCGCGTACTCCGTCTGCCCGCGCGCCAGCCCGCCGGTGTGTGCCTGGTGAGGGACGTGCTGCACATCACGACCGCGCACGTGGGGCTCGCCGCGCCCGGTCCTCATGACGGCGCCGTGTTCACCGCCCGGGTGGACGTGCCGGGCCGGCCCGCGGACGCCTACCGCCACCGGCCTCCGCTGCCGGCCCCGAGGGAGGCGTCGTGAGGAGCCCCTGGCGGCCGGCCGAGGGACGGGTCGTCTGCATCGGGGAGACCATGGCCGCCCTGGCTCCAGGCCCGTCCCAGTCGCTGGAGACCGCCGAGAACGTGCGGGTGTCGGTGGCCGGCGCGGAGTCGAACGTCGCGATGTACCTGGCCGATCTGGGTGTCCCCGTCTCGTGGCTCTCCGCGCTGGGTGACGACGCGCTGGGGCGGCGGGTGCACGCCGCGGTCGGCGCGGCGGGCGTCGACGTCGGTGGCGTGCGCCTCGACCCGCGACGGCCCACGGGCCTTCTGGTGAAGGACCCCGCCGGACCCCGTACCCGTGTCCACTACTACCGGGGCGACTCGGCGGCCTCGGCCCTGGGCCCCGACGTCCTGGACGACGACTGCCTGAGGTCCGCCTCCCTCGTGCATCTCACGGGCATCACCCCGGCGTTGTCCTCGTCCTGCCGGGACCTGGTGGAACGGGCGCTCGCCACGCCGCCGGGCGAGCGGGCCCACGCCCTCAGCTTCGACGTCAACCACCGCCCGGCGCTGTGGCCGCCCGGAACGGCCGCCGGGGTACTCCGCGACCTGGCCGACCGCGCCGACATCGTCTTCGTCGGGCTCGACGAGGCGCAGGAGCTGTGGGGCGCCGCCCTGGAACCTGCGGGCGTACGGGAGTTGCTGCCGCACCCCCGGCTGCTGGTCGTCAAGGACGGCGGCCGTGCGGCCACCGCCTTCGGTGACGACGGCGTATGCACCGTGCCCGCGCTGCGCACGGAGGTGGTGGAGGTCGTCGGCGCCGGTGACGCGTTCGCCGCCGGTTTCCTCGCCGGGCTCCTGGGCGACGGGGACGTGGAGCGGGCGCTGCGCCTCGGACACATCACGGCGGCGTCGGCCCTTCGAGTGACCGGCGACCACGGCCCGTTGCCGGACGACGCCCGGATCGGCCGGCTCCTCGGCCTCCCCGCGGACGAGTGGGCGGCGAAGGCGGCGGCGACCTCCTGAGCCGGGGGCGTGGACGGGGCGGGGCGCGCGGGCGCGCGTCGCCCTCATCGGGCGGTCGCTCAGCCCCCCGCGCCTCGGCCGGTGGCCTCGGCGGATCCCGCGTCGATCCCGATGAGGAAGGCCGTGAGGACCCGGCGCAGGCGCGGTTCCACCTCGACGACGGCGTGCCCCAGCCGGGGGTCGCTCGCATAGAGCTCCCGCAGACGTGGGCCGGGGGTGGCCATCTGCCACAGCGCCCCGGCCATGCTGGTCGCCGTGGCGATCAGGTCGACGTTCTGCAACTCGGTCAGCCCGAGCAGCCGCCGCAGTTCGTCGCCGATCAGCTCGACCTCCTTGAGTGTCACGAGCTTGAAGGCGCGCACCGAGTCGATCGAGACGTTGCGTTCCAGGTTCAAGGGCGCCTGCGCCAGCAGGTCGCAGAACATCGGTCGCGCCGCCAGCGTGGTGGCGACGGCCTCGGCGACCTCCGCGGCGGTGGCGTGAGCCCGCCGTTCGAGATCGCCGCGAAGATCGGCGGACCACTCCCGCCAGCCTTCCGCGGTGAGCCTGAGGAAGATCTGCTCCCTCGTCTCGAAATAGCGCAGCAGGGCCGACTTGTGCATCCCGACGGCCGTGGCGATGTCGGTGAGGGTGACGTCCCGGATGCCGCGTCGGCCGCCGAGTGAGCGGGCGGCATCCAGGATCGCGTCCTCTCGAGCCTGCTTGGCCTCGGCACTGCGCGCACGCTGGAAAGCAGGCGTAGTCATGCGAGACATCATAGGAACACTTACGGCAACGATGTTGCGTAATTTAAAAAACAGTGTTGCACTAAGAGCATGAGTCAAAAGGTCTGGTTCATCACCGGTTCGTCCCGCGGCCTCGGCCGTGCCCTCGTCGCCTCCGCCCTGGAGGCCGGCGATCGCGTCGTGGCCACCGCCCGCCGCCCCGAAGCCCTCGCCGAGGCGTTCAAGGAGTACGGCGACCGCATCTGTCCACTCGCGCTGGACGTCACCCATCCGGAGGCCGCGCGCGAGGCCGTCGACGCGGCGCTCGCACGCTTCGGACGCATCGACGTCCTCGTGAACAACGCCGGGTACGCGAACGTGTCGCCCATCGAGACATCGGACGACGACGACTTCCGCGCCCAGTTCGAGACGAACTTCTGGGGCGTCTACCACGTCACCAAGGCAGCGCTCCCCACCCTGCGCCGGCAGGGCGCCGGCACCGTCGTGCAGATCTCGTCGATCGGCGGGCGCGTCGGCGGATCGCCCGGCATCGCCTCCTACCAGGCGGCCAAGTTCGCGGTAGACGGCTTCAGCCGGGTCCTCGCCACGGAGACCGCACCGTTCGGCGTGCGCGTGATGGTCGTCGAGCCGAGCGGCTTCGCCACGGACTGGGCGGGTTCCTCCATGACGGTCCACCCGATCCCCGACGCCTACGACGAGACGGTCGGGGCGATGAACCGGCGGGTGCGCCAGAGCACGGACGGGGTGGCCGGGGACCCTCGGCGCGCCGCTGAGATCATCGTTCGAACCGTCCAGCGGGGCCAGGTCCCCACGCATCTGCTGCTGGGCACGAACGCGGCGACGATGGCTATGGACCACTCCCGCCGCCAGCTCTCCGAGGCGGCGGAATGGGAGAAGGTCAGCCGCTCGGCCGACTTCGGCGAGCCGTACCCCGCCCAGCTGCCGCCTGACGAGACGGCCGACTAGGGATCACGAGGAGGTCGCCTCCGCCACCGGGCCGTCGTTCCGGTCGGCCCTTACGCGCGCCTCGTCGCCCACCGGGCCGGGTCACTCCCCGGCCAGGCTCCGATGAGGCGCGCGACGGTATGTGTCGCGGTCGAGCGAGGCGAAGCGGCCCGGGTGATGGAAACCCCAGCGTGCGGCGATCGCCGTGACCGTGGCCTCTCCGGCCGGACGGGCGGCCATCGGATCCCGATGAGCCTGCGCCAGGCATGCGGGGCGCGGCCCGCGTGAGGGGCGCCGCCGCCGGGTCGGGGCGGGCCGGGCAGGTGCACGTGAACGCACCGTTCGCCTCGCGGGACGCGCTGGGCTCCCGGTAGGGTCGCGATGCCGCCACGACACGCGGCGTGGCTCTCGCGCACCGCCGCGCGGGCGCGGGACAGCCCCGGCGACCTCGCCGTCCGGCGGACGTGCGCAGCGGGCGCGGGACCGATGCGGCTCAACCGATCAGAGGTGCGCATGTCAGGACGGTTCGAAACCACGGTCGAGATCGATCGGCCTGTCCAGGCGGTGTTCGACTACCTCGCCGACGGACGCAACGATCCGCAATTCAGCCCCCGGGTGCTCAGGATCGAGCGGGTTCCCGACGCGCCCACCGCTGTGGGCACGGTCTTCCGGAGCACGGTCAAGGATGCCGGGATGAAGACCGCCAGGGAGTTCCGCATCACCGACCTCGAAGCCCCGGTGCGGATCCGCTGGGCCGAGGTGTCGAAGAACAGCGTGACGGCACGCGAGGGTGGCTACGACCTGGAGCCGCTGGACGGTGGAAGGACCCGGGTCCGTCTCCACAACGTCCTGGAAGGCCACGGCCTGGGCAAGCTCCTCGTCGGGCTGGCCCTCGCGGCCGCCCGCAAGGACGCGCCCGGCTTCGGCGCCCGGATCAAGGCGGCGGCGGAAGCGGCGATCGTCCGGCCCTGACGCCGCCCCGAGCAGACCGTGATGTCCGCGTCCCCTTCCCAGCCGGACCCGGAGCCCCGCGGGCTGCGGTCCCTGGCGCCGCTGACGGCGGTGCGCCGGGTACTTCATGGTGATCCTGGACGTCACGATCATCAACGTGGCCGTCCCGGTGGTGGGCCGGGAACTGTCCGCCTCACTCACCGGCATCCAGTGGATCACGGACGGATACACCCTGGTCCTCGCCGGGTTCCTGATGACCGGTGGGGCGCTGGGCGACCGGCTGAGGCAGCCTGCTCGCCACCGGCGCCGGCTACGACGACGGGCTGCGGACGAGCATGGCCATCGGGGCCTTCGCCTACCTGGCGGCCGCGGCTCTCGCGTGGTGGTGCGTGCCGAAGAGGCGTGAGGCGGCGTGAGGCGGCGTCCCCTGCTCCTCGTCCGCACCCGCGCACTCGCCCCGAGCCAGGTCGCCTCCTGGACGCTGCCCAGCGACAACACCGCTGCCCACCGCGCCCGGAAGCCGGCAGCCGGTCAACTCGCCGAATGGGTCGGCCCGTCCTCAGCCCGCCTTACGGGCCACCCGGTTCAGCGCGGCGCCCAGCCGGGGATCGGGCGGGTCGCCGGAGGCGTCGACGCCGAGTTCCTCCACCAGCCTCTTGAGGTAGACGTCGACGGTGGACTCCACCAGTTCGGCGTGGACCGTCACGGCACCCCGGCCTCGACGCCACGCCACGAGCCCGGTCACGACGGCGGCCACGGCCGCGGGCCACCAGAGGCAGCCCAGTGCGGCGTAGCAGCCGGCCCACACCGAGCCGGTCACCCCGGCGTCGAAGCGCGCCCGCGAGGTACGCAGCTCCGTTCTGACGTCTTCCGGCAGGACCACCCACAGGCGTGTCCAGCAGGCGGCGAGGTCGATGCCGTACTGGTGGCGCAGCCGGGTCTCGGCAGCCGCCATGCGGTCGCCGGTGAAGGTGGGCCTGGCGGGCGGGGCGGGGGCGATGGCGTCGCGGCGGGCGGCGCGCTCTTCGAGGTCCCGCCGAAGTACCTCGCCGCGCCGGTGTGCGGGGCTCGCTCCGCGCAACCGCGTGATCTCCGCCTCGATCTCCTCCCAGTGCCTGAGGCGCCGGGCGGTGAGCCGGTCGGCCAGCGGGCGTGCGAACGCCGGCCACTCCCCCGTCCAGATCCGCTCGACGCCGTCGGCGCACGCCCGCACGAAGGCCCCCGACGCCACCGAGGCGAGGACGATCGCGGCCACGACGCCGATCTGACCGAGCGTGGGCAACTGCCCCGCCTGCGTCGCCCAGTGCCCGAACCGCTCGAACAGAGCGGACCGGTCGAGCGCGGAACCGTGGCCGAGCACCACGCCGGTGGCCGCCGCCGCGACGAAGAGCAGGCCGGGAACCGCCAGTTCTGACAACCACTTCTCGGCCAGCTTCTGGCTGAGGCCGTCGAGCACCGGGGGCACCGGCTCACGCCTCCACGACGCGCAGCGGCCGGTCTCGCAGCCAACAGCGTCCTCCGGCGGGGAGTTCGCCGCCCGGCGTCCGGACCACGTCGAGGCTGCACCACCCGTCGGGGCAGCGGTACGACTCCCCCGCGGGACGCGGTTTCGTGCCGAAGGTCATGTTCCCCGGTTCGTCCCCACGCACCGGTCTCGCGTCGTCGAACACATGCGGCGGTATGTTCAGCCCCGCGACCGCCTGCCGTACGGGTGTCTCCGCCAGGACGGCGCGGATGGCGTCGTGGAGTCCGGCGAGCGCTCCTTCCGCGGCCAAGTCCTCCCGCAGCCAGGGCAGCGCCGTGCAGAAGTCGGCGCGCATCCCGCGGTCGTCGTTCATCGGCCTCTCCCGGGTTTTCCTGGGTCGTGTGACGGTGTGTGGGCGGTGTCGGCGGGCGACGGTCTTCGGCCACTAGGGGCCGGTGTGCACGACCGATGCCCAGAACAGCGGTTCGCGATACCGGTCGTGTCGGCGCAGCCGTCCGACCGCCCGGTGCAGGGCGTGTGCCGGGCCTGGGCCGCCGGGTGCGGCGAGTGCCCGGTACACCTCCTGGGCGAGGAGCGGCCCCATGCCGTCCTCCACGGTCCACAGGCTCCCGATCACGTGCCGGTAGCCGCAGAGCTGGAAGGCCGACGCCACCGAGATGGCCTCGTCGGCCAGTTCCTTGCCCGGGGCGGCGCTGTGGCAGGCGGACAGGTACGCGAACTCGGCGCCGCGCAGTCGCTCGGCGGCCAGCTCACGCAACGTCAGATCTCCACCGTGCAGGCGCAGTCTGCTCCGCGACGGGGCGTCCGGATCCCCTACGCCGTGGCAGGCGAGGTGGGCGTGGGTGTGCGTCCGCAGCGCGGCCAGCACTGCCTCCGGAGTGGCGTCGGTGCCCCGGAGCTCGGCCCTGACGGCGGACAGCCGTTTCGTCGCGGCCAGTTCGTCGTCGAGGGCCGTCAGCCGCGGTGGGAGGCCGCCGGCGTCCACGGTGACCGCGACCAGCGATCTGCCGCCGGCCTCGGGAGGGGGCGTGTCACGGGCGTGCAGCAGCGAGCCGAGCGTGGGGACGTACGAGGAGACCACGCGGTCCTGGGCGTACTCGGAACCGGGCCGTCCGTCACCTTCCAGCAGCGCGGCGTGCAGCGGCAGCAGGGACAGTACGCCGGTGGGGCACCACCAGAGCCGGGGCGCGGCCTCCCCCGGGTCCGGCCGGCGGTCCAGGCCCAGCCGGCCGAGGACCGGCCCCACGATCCGCTCGCCCAGCCACCGCAGGGTCCGCTTCATCTCCCGGTCGAGCTTGTACCTGTCGCCCCCGGTGGTGCCCGGCGTCACCAGCCCGGTCACGGCCGTGTGGAAGGCGCCGGCCCGGCGGTCGATCTCCTCGCTCGTGACGCCGGGCAGGGGCACCACCTCGACGACCGTCCGGCCCTCCGCGCGGCGCAGCAACAGGGCGTCGCAGGTCAGAGGGGAGACGTTGATGACGGCGACAGGCCCGTGCGCCGCGGCCTCGCTCAGCCGCGCCCAGTCCGGCGACCGGTGGAAGTGGGCGAACCCCGGAAGGGCGCGTATCTCCGCGACGAGCGCGTCGAACTCCGCGGCCGAGGCCTTCCGCTGCTCCGGGGTGTGCCGCGGCAGGACCAGTTCTGCGCAGACCCGCTCGTAGCGTTCGGCGAGTTCCGCGGAGGCGGCGATCAGGTCACCGTGCCGCCTCCGTAACCGCAGTCCCTGCGCCAGCAGGACGCCGCGGCCCTGTTCCAGGCGCATCAGCGCCTCACGAGGCCGGCCGCCGGCGATCTCCACGGCCGCGGCGGTGGTGGCCAGCGAGGACACCTCGCGCAGCCGTACCTCCTGCGAGGCCCGGCCCAGCGAGCGTCCGGTCAGTTTGGGAAGCAGGTCGGTGAGCGCCACGCCGAACGCGGCACGGGCCTGCTCCCCGTCCCCGAGCGTCATACAGGTCATGCCCCACTGCGCGGCGCACGCCAGCCGGGTGCGTACGTCCTGGGTGGGGGCGAGCGCGGTGGTGCGGTACTGCGTGACGGCCCCGGCCAGATCGGCCACGGCGAGCCGGCTCAGGCCACGCGTCCGCAGCAGCCTCCCCAGTTCCCAACGGGCCAGTTGCTGGTTGGGCCCGGTGTCCGAGGGCTCACCCGCCACCCGTCTCAGGAGGGACTCGGCCGCGTCGAGGTCCGCGTCCCGACCCGCGTGCACGCCGCGCTTGAGGAGCGCGACCGCCAGCTTGATCAGCATCACGGGGTGGTCGTGCTGGGTGGGTGGTGTGGCCGAGACGGCGTACCGGAGATGGTGCACCGCCTCGTCCAGTTCGGTGATGTCGCCGTGGACGTCGAACCGTGTGGTGAGGACGGCGGCCAGGTTGGTGAGGCGCTGGGCATGGGCGGGCGACGCGGCCGTCCGGAGGGTGGTCGGATGACGGACGGCCTCGGTGGCCGCCTCCAGGTGGGCGATGTCTCCCGACGAGACGTACCGGTCGAGATGGGACAGGCCCAGGAAGGAGTGGGCCGATGCCCGCTGGTCGTCGTCCAGGGAGCCGGCCAGGGCACGGGTCAGCTCGGCGACCGAACCGTCGAGATCGGCGAGTTCGCCCTCCATCTCGAAGCGCATCCTCAGTGCCTGGCCGAGTTCGACACGGCGATGAGTGCGTTCCGGCTCGCCGGTCGTGGGCGCCGCGACGGCCGATCTCAGTCGGTCGACGATCTTGTCCAGCCGGTGCAGCCCCCCGTGCCGCATATAGCGGGTCCACTCGGCCGCCACACTGTCGTCGGCCAAGGGGGCGGGCGGGGACTTGGCCTGCGTCCGCATGAGGAACTCCAGCATCCGCTCACGCGCCGGATCACCGGCCGGGAGCGCGGCGATCGCCTCACGCATCAACTGCAGTCCGGCCTCCCTGGTCCGCCGCGCATCGCCGTCGGCAGCCTTCACCTCGGACATCTCCGCAAGCGCCGTACCGGCGTTGAAGGTGATGTGCGGTTCCGACTCGCGTCCCTGCGCCTCGCTGTGCGCCCACAGCAGCAGCGCCGCGGCCAGGACCACCCCGTCCCGGTCCTTGGCCGGCGCACTCGCCAGGAGCAGCGCGTTGCCCACGGCGTGCGCGATCTCGTACGGCGGCACGACCCGCGGCGGATGTTCGGCGAAGTGGCCGCGCAGCGGTTGCGGAACGATCTCGGGGCGCAGCGCGTGCACGATCCCGAACAGGAAGACGGACGCGTGCCCGTTCCATTCCTTCTCCTCCTCGGGCACGTGCTGGTACCGCGCGAAGTGGTAGCACGCGACGAGGTACACGACGTCGAGCACATCGGTGTCGGCGTCGGGGTCCGCCGAACCGCCCGTGCCGCCCGCCTGGCGGGGGGTCAGCTTCTCGCGGACATCGTGAAGCAGTCCGGCCAGGTTGCCGTGTGTGCGGCGCGACAACACGTTCGCCGGTGCTTCGAAGAGGAACGGCGCCGCCTGGTCCGGTGTGGCCATCGCCCTCCGGATGCCGTCGCGAAGTTCCGCGCTCAACGGGCTCATCGACCCCCCGCTCCCCTGATCGCCCCCTGCGGTGGCGCCACGGTACGCCAGGAGGCGAGGCCGTGCCGGGGCAAAGCAGGAAAAGGCCGGTCGTCATCGCTCGCAGGCCTGGGCGACGTCCAGCTCCCGCGGCCGGGAAAGGATGACGTCGGGTACGCCGGTGTTCCTGCGGGCGGTGGTGTCGCCACGACGGCCACCGGTGCCGGCCGGCAAGCAGCACTTTCCACCCCGACCATCACTTGCACTTCGCAAGCAACACCGCCCGAGGGCTCCCCGCGGATCGGCCCCGCGTCCGGCCCATGCTTTAGAATTGCAAGTAACCTGGCTGGGGAGGTACCGGTGAAGCGTCGAGAGCTGGTCAATTCAGCCTGTCCGATCGACCGCTCCCTCTCCGAGATCGGCGACACCTGGACACTCCAGATCCTGCGCGACGCCATGCACGGCGTCACACGGTTCACGGACTTCAGCAAGCGGATCGGCGTCGCCTCCAACATCCTTTCCGCCCGGCTGCAGAAGCTCGTGGCCGTGGGCATCCTGGAGATCCACGAGTCGGAACTCGGCAACTCCCACCATTACGTCCTCACCGAGAAGGGCCGGGACTTCCATACCGTCCTCTCGGCACTGCGGCAGTGGGGGCAGAAGTACCTCTTCGAGGACGACGAGCCGATGACCCAGGTCGTCGACGCCCGGACAGGGCAGCCGCCGCGCATTCTGTCCGTCGTCGCCGAGGACGGCAGGGAGCTGACCCCCGAGGACCTGCTCGTGGTCCAGGCACGTGCGGCGGACCCCATCGGGAGTGCGGTACCGATCGACACACCTCGTCGCCGCACGGCGTGAGGGAGCGGGCCCCGGCGCCGGGCATCAGTACGCGCCGGTGCCGCTGGACGTACATTCGGACGTATGGACGAGTTGTCCCAGCGCATCGACCCCACGACGGACCGGACGGCCGCCGCGCGTCTGCTGGGCTGTGCCCCTGACGAGGTCGGATACTGCCCCCGCTGCCAAGGGCTCACCCACCGCTACGGACGCGACGCACAGATCATCTGCCCCGCCTGCCGCGCGGCGGAGACGCCGCCCGGGGCCACTTCTCCCGCCCCGAGGACAACCTCGACGGCCTGAGCGCCCATGACATCGGCACCGCCCTCGCACGCCGCACGCCGATGACCGCCCGGGCGGGTTGCAACCCCTCACCCAGGGGCGTTCCCTGGAAGTACCGGCGGTGAGGCGAGCCCTCGATCACGGCGCATCCGAAAGCCGCGCCTTCGTGTGTGGCCCGGGCAGCGGCCCGTCCTCGAGTCCGCCTCCGTCGCTCCACAGGAGGTGACACAGGTGAAAGCCGTTGTCTACGAGAGGCCCTTCAGCGTCACGGTGAAGGACGTCGACGATCCGCGGATCCAGCACCCGAACGACGTGCTCGTACGTGTCACGTCGTCCGCGATCTGCGGCTCCGACCTGCACATGTACGAGGGCCGCACCGCGGCCGAGCCGGGCATCGTCTTCGGACACGAGAACCTCGGCGTCATCGAGGAGGTCGGGGACGGCGTGTCCTCCCTGGCCGTGGGCGACCGTGTCGTGATGCCCTTCAACGTCGCGTGCGGATTCTGCAAGAACTGCCTGGCCGGCGAAACAGGCTTCTGCCTGACGGTCAACCCGGGCTTCGCCGGCGGTGCCTACGGCTACGTGGCCATGGGCCCGTACAAGGGCGGACAGGCGGAGCATCTGCGGGTGCCGTTCGCCGACTTCAACTGCCTGAAGCTGCCGCCCGGCGAGCAGTTCGAGACGGACTTCATCCTGCTCGCCGACATCTTCCCGACCGGCTACCACGGCTGCGAACTCGCCCAGGTCATACCCGGAGAGAGCGTGGCCGTCTACGGCGCCGGACCGGTGGGTCTCATGGCCGCCTACTCGGCACTGCTGCGCGGTGCCTCGAAGGTGTTCTCGGTGGACCGGGTACCCGAGCGACTCGCCAAGGCCGAGGAGATCGGGGCCATCCCGATCGACTTCACCAAGGGCGACCCGGCCGAGCAGATCAAGGAACAGACGAACGGAGAGGGAACCGACAAAGGCGTGGACGCCGTCGGATACCAGGCCCAGGCGCACGACACCAGCCACGAGGAACCGGCCATCGTCCTCAACGCGCTGGTCGAGACGGTACGGGCGACCGGCAGGCTCGGCATCCCGGGTCTGTACGTGCCCTCCGACCCAGGTGGGCCCGACGAGCACGCGAAGCACGGCCAGCTCCTGGTCTCGATCGGCAGGATGTTCGAGAAGGGCCAGAAGATGGGCACCGGCCAGTGCAACGTCAAGCGGTACAACCGCCAGCTACGTGATCTGATCATCGCCGGGCGCGCCAAGCCCAGCTTCGTGGTCTCGCACGAGTTGCCGCTGGAGGACGCTCCGCAGGCGTACGAGAAGTTCGACAAGCGCATCGAGGGCTACACCAAGGTGGTCCTGCACCCAGGCCACGCCCTCGCGGCGTGAGCCACCCAGGCCCGGGCACACACCAGTGCCCGGGCCCATCTGTGCTCAGCCCTCCCATGCGTCGGGGCCGCCACCGCGCCACTCGACAAGCTCGGACTGCCGTACCCAGTCGTCGTCGACGTCGTCCAGACCCGCGAGGCGCAGGAACTCGACGATGTCCAGCACCCCGTACGCCATCCCCACGAAGTGGCGCTCGACGCGCACCCGCCGGCCTCCGTCGTCGGCGGGCGGGTAGATCACCACGGGCGGTGCGAGAGCCATGGCAACAGGATGCGGTCTGCGCGCAACCCGCGCATTCGGGGCGCCGACCCGCCTCCCGGACGCCGGTGCGGGTCCTGGACCCCGGAAAACACCCGTGCGTACGGGATCTCGGCCGTGCCAGGATGGTGGGGGGAATGCGAGGTCGCGTGGACGAGTTGAGGCGATTCCGCCGCGCGCTGGCCGCGTGGGCCGCCGGCGGAGCGGGGGCCGGTGCTGCCGCCGAGGTGGCACGGGAGCTGGCCGGCGACGGTGTGCGAATGATCGTGCTCGTCGAGGGGAGCAGTGATCAGGTCGCGCTCGAGGCGCTGGCCACGCGCCACGGCCGCGACCTCGGTGCGGAGGGCGTCACGGTGGTGCCGCTCGGAGGAGCGACGAACGTCGGCCGTTTCCTCGACGTGTGCGGCCCTCCGGGGCTCGGCCTCCCGCTGGCCGGTCTCTGCGACATCGGCGAGGAGCGGCACTTCCGGCGTCACCTTGAGCGGGTCGGGCTCGGGTCCGGTCTCACCCGGGCCGAGCTGGAGACACTCGGGTTCCACGTGTGCGTCGCCGATCTGGAGGACGAGCTGATCCGCGCGCTGGGGCCCGCATGCGTACGACAGGTGATCGAGGACCAGGGCGAGACGCGTCCTTTCCGCACCTTCCAGGGCCAGCCGGCCCAACGGGACCGGCCCGTGGAGCACCAGCTGCGCCGCTTCATGGGCACGCACAGCGGTCGTAAGGCGCTGTACGCGCAGGCACTGGTCGCGCACCTGGACCTCGAACGCGTTCCCCGGCCGCTGGAACGCCTCCTCACGCACGTCTGACGCGGCTCCCACCCCACCGGCCGCCACCACCGTGCCCGAAGCCTCCGTCGAAGGGCCGGATCAGGGCACCCGTGCCGCCGCGGCGCGTGCCAGGCCCAGTGTCCGGGAACGGGACGGTGCCGCGGGACTGCCCGCCTCGCTCAGGACGACCAGTGTCTTGTCCACGACCACCAGGACCAGGGTCTCCTGCACCGTGAACGTCTCCGCGGTGACGGTGACCGTGGCGTGCCACGACGCATCGCCGATCCCCGCCGAGAGCCGTACGCCACCACCGCCTCCGTGCCGGTCATGCCGTCGTTCCAGCCGATGCCGAACACACCGCAACCGGACAGCACGTTCGCCGCCTGCCCACGGCGAACCGAGAACGGGCGGCGGTGGTGTTCGCCGCGGCGGATGTCCCGTTCACACGTGCCTCCTGCGGATCCGGCAGCGGGCCCGATCGATGCGTCGGGCGTGGGTCAGCGGTGGTCGGGGATGTCCGGCGCCGCACCGCCCGGCGAGGCACCCCCCGATGACGCACCGCTCGACGCACCGCCCGGCGACGGCGACGGCGCGGTCGACCGGACCACCACGGCCATGACGACGATCCGGGCGCACTCGTCGGCCTCGGCGGGCGACAAGCCCGCGGCACGGCTCTGGACCAGGGCCCAGTCCGTCAGTTCCTGCCTGGTCACGTCGGACAGTTCCGGGACGGGAGAGGTCAGTGCCGCGCGCCGGCCCTCGGCCGCCTCGCGGTTCTGCCGCCGGCGCCACCACCGGGTGATCCGGGTGCCGCCCGCCCGGATGTGGCCGGAGGCGAGGTCGGCGAGTATCTGCGAGACCACCGCCACCAGCACCGGCAGCAGTACGGCTGTCTCGATGCCGATGCGCAGAGGGTCCCCCGCCGACCGGTGCAGAGGCTGCGGCGGATAGGGCCTGGCGGCGTAGGCCCGGCACGTCGCGTCGAGTTTCTCCAGCTCGGCCGGTGCGAGGCTGCTGACCACGTCACGCAGGACGTCCTGGCCTGTGCGCTGCTGCATGGGTACCTCCCGTAAGGCGTGAAGACATGGACCGACGGCGTCCCGCGCCGCACGCCCGACGGCCTTCGGCCGTCGGCCGTCGGGCTCAGTACCGGCACGGCCGGACTCAGCTCCTGCGCGGCCGTCGCATCGCGACGAGCGCGACAGCACCGGCGGACACGAGCACCGCCGCGCCCGCGACGACGACCAGTCCGGGCGTGCCGCTCTCCGCGAGCTGTTCCCCGCCAGGCGTCAGTTCCACCGCCCGCCACACGGACGCCGCCGCGTCGAACCACTCCACCGTGATCTGGTCGGCCGTCAGCGGCGTGGCCGGCGGTGCGAGGCGGACGCCCACGGCGACGATGAAGCTGTCCGTGACGTCGGTGTCCAGTGTGTTGTGGAACAGCGCGTTGACACTCAGTGGCTGTCCGCCGGGCACCGGTTTCCCGGAGTCGGGCGCCAGTTCGGCGTAGGGCGCGGTCGGATCCGCGGCGTGTGCCGGCGTCGCGGTCGGCATCCGTGAGAGAAGAAAAGCGGCGCAGCCCAACAGGGCCGCAAAGAACGATCGACGGCGCACAACAACCAGCTCCCCCTGCGACGCGCGCCCCCAGCGCGCTCCCTGGCGTGACGCTGGGAAGCTTAAAGTGTCAACTGCCGGAAATGGGTTGAGATTCGCATTCGATCAAAAGAGATAGGGAGTCAATCAATTGATCTACTAATGCGCCCATATGGCTTTGTGATTCATATGCCCGGTGGGCAGCGCGCCGCTTGGCTTGGAGTCCCCCACGCCGCACACGTCGGGTCAGATGCCGAACGGAGCGGCGTAGTGGACCGTGCCCCTCGGGAGCGGATGGTCGGCGTCGAGGCTGAGTGCCATCAGGGCCTCGTCAGGGACGTCGATGGTCAGGCCGATGCCGTGGCCGGAGGCACGAGTGAATCCGAACCGCGGGTAGTAGGCCGGATGCCCCAGGACGACCACATGGTGCTCACCCAGTGACCTCGCGGCGGCCAGGGCCGCGCGTACGGCCGCGCTGCCCGCACCGGTCCGCTGCCACTTCGGACGTACGGCGCACGGGGCCAGGCACAGCGCCGGCGTGCTGTCGATGTGGCAGCGGGTCAGCAGGGCGTGACCCACCGGTCGGCCGTCCTCGTCCGCGGCGATCAGCGAGAGCCCCTCGATCCATGCGGCCGGGTCGGCACGCAGCGCGTCAACGAGATCCGCCTCCTCAGGGGTGGGAAAGGCGGCGAGGTTGATTTCCCGGACGGCGGGGATGTCGGCGCCGGTTTCGGCGCGTGTGATCCAGGCGTTGCCCATGACGGTGAAGTTCCGTTTCAGGAGATGTTCGTGGGGTTGACCGCGAGCTCACGCTCTCAGCGAGTCAGCTCCTGATCAGCACGAACACATCAACCCTAACACCGCCCCCCGGCACCCGGTGGCCAATATGCCCACCTCATGGTGTGCCGCTGCCTTCACTCGGGTGCGGGGCAAACATCTTCCGTACTATCACTGCTACAACCATGTGCGGCAGTAACTGCTACCGCCCTCACGACACCAGGCAGAAAAGCACACACGTTAGATTTCGCATACGCCACGGGCCTATCACCCGTCGGCCATGACACCCAGAAAGGGCGTGAGGACCTTGTCCGAAACCACTGCCGAAACCACCGAGTTGACTTCGCAGTACAGTGCGCAGGTGGCCGGCGACCTCGATCGCAACGTCAAGGAGCAGGAACGCCTCAGCGGTGAGATCGAGGCGCTCCAGGCGCAGTTGACCGCCCTGCGCCATGACCACACGGTCCTGGTGAACATCCAGCAGGCACTCGGCGTCCCGGCACCCGCGACCCCCTCGGCCGAACCTGCCGCGACGGTGCCCGCACCTCGCAAGACCAGGAAGACGGCGGCCACTTCGACCGCGGCCAAGCAGACGAAGGCGAAGAAGCCCGCTGCGCCCACCCGGAAGCGGTCGGACAAGAAGAGCCCCGCCAAGGCCCCGGCGACGTCGCCGACTTCGCCCACCCTCGTCGAACTCGTACGCGCACATCTGGAGGCCCAGGGCGAACCCCGCTCCGCCGCCGAGGTCACCACCGCGCTGGGAGAGCAGCACCCCGAGCGCAGCGTCAAGACCACCGTCGTGCGTACGACGCTCGAAGGGCTCGTGGCCAGGAACCAGGCCCAGCGCAGCAAGCAGGGCTCGTCCGTCTTCTACACCACCCCCGAGGCGGCCGAGCCCGCCGCACAGGCCGAGGAACTCGCCCAGCAGGGCGAGTGACATGACCCCCAAGGGCTGCCGGCACATCGGGGTGCACCCGACGTGATCGCGCAGCCGTAGGAGTGCCCCTTCGCCACCGCCCCGCCCCCGCGGCACTCGGCTGCGGGGCGGCAGGCACACGCTTCGGGTCACATACACGAACGCCCTAGTCGAGGTCCACTCCTGCGGGCGATCCATCTCGAGATCTGTGCGACCTCTTGCCTCAGTCGCCCCCCGACCCTACGCTCACCCGACCTTGCACGTGAATTCTGTTCACATAGTTGAATGGAGAGGGTGTGGGTAGAAGATCTCCGGCGACTGTCGCCCTGCTCATGATCGCCGCGCTCGTCGCCGCGCTCGTCCCGGCAGCGAACGCACAGGCAGCGCCCAAGACGCCCAGAACCACAGTGCTCGACGGCGCCCGGCTCAGGCAGGCGAAGGTCGAGCTGCAACACGGCAGTCCCGAAATCCGCCGGACAGTGGCACAACTGACACGCCGCGCCGACGGATGGCTGAACCAGGGGCCTTGGACGGTCGTGGACAAACCACGTCCCGCGCCGAGCGGCGACGTACACGACTACCTCAGCCAGGCCCCCTACTGGTGGCCCACACAACCGCCGTCCGCCGAGAATCCGTGGGGCTGCCCCTACGTCCAGCGTGACGGCGAACGGAACCCCGAGGTCGACTCGGGCACCGACCGCCAGGACGTGGAGAAGGTCTTCGACTCGGCCTACGAGCTGACCCTCGCCTGGTACTACACCGGCCGCCGCCAGTACGCCGAGAAGGCCGCGCAGGTCCTGCGCACCTGGTTCCTGGACCCGGCCACCCGGATGAACCCGCACCTCGATCATGCCCAGTTCATCCCCTGCAAGTACGACGGCCGGGCGATCGGCATCATCGACTTCTCGCAGTCGTACACCAGCGTCGTCGACGCCCTGGCGATCCTGGACACCGGCGCACCCGGCTGGACCCAGCGCGACCGCGCCGGCATGCGGCGCTGGAACACCGACTTCCTGACCTGGCTGACCACCAGCCCCTTCGGCGAGCAGGAGGCCGCGGCCACCAACAACCACGGCACCTTCTACGACATGCTGGTCGCCGCCCTCGCCCACGCCACCGGCGACGCGGACCTGGCACGCAGGACGGTGCGGGAAGCGGCCGGCAAGCGGATCGATCCCCAGATCGCCGCCGACGGCAGTCAGCCCCAGGAACTGGCCCGCACCAGAAGCTGGCACTACTCCACCTTCACCCTCGTCGCCTACACCCGTCTCGCCGCGATCGGCCGCCATGTCGGCGTGGACCTGTGGGCCCACCACGGCCCGGACGGCCAGAGCCTGGCCAAGGCCGTGCACCATCTGCTCCCGGCCGCGACCGGCGCGGCCGACTGGCCATACCCGGAGTTGGAGTTCCACCGCTACGCGGCGAGCGACGTCGTCCGCGCGGCCGCGGACGCCGGTGACCGGGCAGCCGCCCGGGCCGTCCCACTGCTGGAGCCACCGCCGCAAGGAGACCTCTGGCCCGTGCGGCCGGCCGCCGAACAACTGGACTCGATAGCCGGCTGACCCAGCGGCCCGTCGTCCGGCTCACGAGTCCGGCCCGGGGACCAGCGCCCTGCCGGCTCAGCCTTTGCGTACCACTCCCCCACCGGAAAGGCACCCTCATGCGAACGCACTCCCGCGCGCTGTTCACCGTGCTGCTCACCGCAGCCGTCACCACCGGTGGCGGCCTGGCGGTGACCCCGGCCCAAGCCCGTGGCAGCGCCCCCGCGGCGACCATCGACGTCTCCACCGCGGCGCAGCTCAAGTCGGCCCTCACCGCCGCCGCCCCGGGTGACACCATCCGGCTCGCCGACGGCACCTACACCGGCAACTTCAAGGCGGTCAAGGCCGCGACCTCCAACTCGCGCATCACCCTCACCGGCTCGTCCCGGGCCGTCCTGACCGCGAGTGGCGGTTACGGCCTGCACCTCAACGGCGCCTCCTACTGGACCGTCAGCGGCCTGACCGTGCGCGGCGGCCAGAAGGGCATCATGATCGACTCCGCCCGAGGCGTCGTGGTGGACGGGGTCACCGTGCACGACCTCGACATGGAGGGCGTCCACTTCCGCAACTCCAGCACCGACGGCGTGATCAGGAACTCCAGGATCCACGACACCGGGCACGACGGCCGGGGGATGGGCGAGGGCGTCTACGTCGGCTCGGCGAACACCCTGTCCGACAGGAGCGACAACATACAGATCCTCAACAACACGATCGGGCCCGACGTCGGCGGCGAGAACATCGACATCAAGGAAGGCACCACCGGCGCGCGCATCGTGGGCAACACCTTCGACGGCAACGGTCTCACCGGCGCCAACTACGACGACTCGTGGGTGGACGTGAAGGGCAACAACGTCCTCGTCGAGAACAACACCGGCAGGAACACCACGAACGACGGCTACCAGACCCACACCCAGCAGTCCGGCTGGGGCTGCGGCACGGTTTTCCGCAACAACCGCTCCACGCTCACGGGAGCGAGCGGCTCCACCCGGCTGGCCGTCAACGTCACGAACAACAGCTCCAGTTGCCCTACGACGGTGTACAGCAGCAACACCGTCACGGGCGGCAGGGGTCTCACCAACATCACCGTGACGCCCTAGGCGGGAGGGCGCGCGCGACTGCCGGCCCCAAGCCCAACTCATCGGTGTCCTTTACGAATTGGACTGTACCAAGCACTTGACAGGAGTTTTCGGTCACTTCTTAAATCACGGTGTGAAGTAAGCAGCAGTCCGATCTGGCTCCCCCTCCCCCACCATCGCAGCCGCCGCGCCGTCCCACAGCCCCCACTTCACGGCCCGCCCGTCACGGACACGCCACCCGATGGCTCATGCCGTCCCGATGGCCGGTGACCGTCCGGTCGTGAGTGGGGGCCAGAGGAGTCCGTGCCGGCTGGATGACGGCAGAACAGGACAGTGACCCATGACCACGACACTTCTCCGCGGACACGCGCGGCGCGCCGGGCTCGGTACGGCGGTTGTCGCCGCCCTCCTGGCAGGTTTGAACTCCTCCCCGGCAGGCGCCGCCGTGGCGGCCACCGGACAGATCACCGGGCTCGGCGGCAAGTGCGTGGACGTCGCGGGCGCCGCGACGACCAACGGCACGGCCGTACAGCTCTACGACTGCAACGGCACCACCGCGCAGCAGTGGACCGTCGGCGACGACGGCACCATCCGCGCGCTCGGCAAGTGTCTGGACGTCGCCTCGGCCGGCACCGCCAACGGCACCCGCATCCAGCTGTGGGACTGCAACGGCAGCGCCGCCCAGCAGTGGACGGTCACCGCTGCCCGCGACATCGTCAACCCGCAGGCCGACAAGTGCCTGGACGCGACCGGCGGCAGCTCAGCCAACGGCACCCCGCTGCAGATCTGGACCTGCACCGGCGCCGCCAACCAGAAGTGGACCGCGCCCGGCGGCGGCAATCCCTCGCCCGGACCCGGCGCGATGGCCGTGGCCCCGTACCTCTACAACGGCTGGGGCAGCCCGCCGAGCCCCACGACCGTGATGAACGCGACCGGCGTGAAGTGGTTCACCCTCGCCTTCGTCCTCAGCAACGGCTACTGCAACCCGCAGTGGGACGGCAACCGGCCCCTGACCGGCGGCGTCGACCAGCAGACCATCAACACCGTCCGTGGCGCCGGTGGCGACGTCATCCCGTCCTTCGGCGGATGGAGCGGCAACAAGCTGGAGAGCTCCTGCGGCAGTGCGGGCGAGCTGGCCGCGGCCTACCAGAAGGTCATCAACGCCTACGGTCTCAAGGCGATCGACATCGACATCGAGGCGGCGGCGTACGACAGCCCGGTCGTGCAGCAGCGCACCGTCGACGCCCTCAAGACGGTCAAGGCCAATAACCCGGGGATCAAGGTGTACGTCACCTTCGGCACCGGGCAGAACGGGCCCGACAGCAGCCTGATCAGCAAGGCGGCGGCGTCCGGGCTGACCGTCGACAGCTGGACGATCATGCCGTTCAACTTCGGTGGCGCCGGCCAGAACATGGGCCAGCTCACGGTCCGCGCGGCCGAGGGCCTCAAGACGGCGGTCAAGAACGCCTACGGCTACAGCGACGACCAGGCCTACCGGCACACGGGCATCTCGTCGATGAACGGCATCACCGACAACAGCGAGACGGTGACGGTGAACGACTTCCGCACCATCCTCGCCTACGCCCAGCAGCGGCACCTGGCCCGGCTGACCTTCTGGTCGGTCAACCGCGACCGGCCCTGCACCGGTGGTGGCGCCGACACCTGCTCGGGCGTCTCCCAGCAGCCGTGGGACTTCACCCGCGTCCTCGCCCAGTACAACGGCTGACCGCACGGCCGCTGACCGCACAACACCCGACCGCTCGACGGCTCGACCGCGCAGCGGCCGACTCGCGCTCTCCCCGCTTTCGTCCCCCGTCCCCCACCCGGGCCGCCCCAGGCGGCACAGGAAGTAGACACGATGCTTCGCTCCTCGCGACCACCCGTCCGTGGCCGCTCCAGCGGCTCTCCCCTGAGCCGCGCCCGTCGCCCATGGACCGCCGTCCTCGCGGCCGCCGCCACCGCGGCCTCCGTCCTCACCGCAGTCCAGCCGGCCCAGGCCGCCGCCACGAGGGCCGGCGCGCCGTCGGACTCGGCGGCGGTGGCCGCCCTGCCGACGAGCTGGGCGACCGTGGTGAACAGCGGCAGCGGCAAGTGCCTGGACGCCCGGGCGGCCGGGACGGTCAACGGCACGGCCGTACAGCAGTACGCCTGCAACAGCACCACGGCGCAGCAGTGGAGTTTCACCCCGACCAGCGACGGCTACGTGCGGATCGGCAACCGTAACGACGCCCAGCAGGTGGTGGACGTGAGCAACGTGTCCACCGCCGACAACGCGGCCGTGCACCTGTGGACGTACGGCGGCGGCGACAACCAGCAGTGGCAGGCCGTCGACGAGGGCGGCGGCGCCTACCACTTCGTCAACCGGAACAGCGGCAAGTGCCTGGACGTTCCGTCCGCCTCGACGGCCGACGGTGTGCAGCTGGTGCAGTACGCCTGCAACGGTTCGGCGGCGCAGCGCTTCCAGGTCACTCCCGTGAGCACCGCGCCCGGAGACGTCGACCTCGGTCCCAACGTGGCCGTCTTCGACCCGTCGATGCCGTCGTCGACGATCCAGAGCCGGCTGGACTCCATCTTCCGGCAGCAGGAGACCAACCAGTTCGGCTCGCAGCGCCACGCGGTCCTGTTCAAGCCGGGCACCTACAGCAACGACGTCAACGTCGGCTTCTACACCCAGGTCCTGGGCCTGGGCCAGTCCCCCGACTCGGTGACGATCAACGGTGCCGTGCATGTGGAGGCGGACTGGTTCCCACCGCAGAACGCCACGCACAACTTCTGGCGCGGCGCCGAGAACCTCTCCGTGAACCCGACCGGCGGCACGGACCGCTGGGCGGTGTCGCAGGCCTCCGCGTACCGCCGCATGCATGTGCGCGGCAACCTGGAACTCAGTGACGGCGGCTGGTCCAGCGGCGGGTTCATGGCCGACTCGAAGATCGACGGCCAGGTCCGCTCCGGCACCCAGCAGCAGTGGCTGACCCGCAACTCCCAGCTCGGCAGCTGGACCGGCTCCAACTGGAACATGGTCTTCGTCGGCAGTCAGGGCGTACCGGGCAACACGTTCCCCAACCCGCCCTACACCACGGTCAACCAGACCCCGACCGTGCGGGAGAAGCCCTTCCTTTACGTCGACGGCGCGGGCGCCTACCGGGTGTTCGTCCCCGCCCTGCGGACCAACTCGTCGGCCACCTCGTGGGCGAACGGCAACGCGGCCGGCACCTCGCTCGGCATGGACCAGTTCCACGTCGTCAAGCCCGGCGCCACCGCCGCGCAGATCAACGCCGCCCTCGCCGAGGGCAAGAACCTGCTGGTCACGCCTGGCGTCTATCACCTGAACCAGACGCTGCGGGTGACCCGGCCCGACACCGTGGTCCTCGGTCTGGGTCTCGCCACCTTCATCCCGGACAACGGCATCACGGCCATGACGGTCGCCGACGTCGACGGCGTGAAGATAGCGGGCGTCCTCTTCGACGCCGGCACGACCAACTCGCAGACGCTGGTGGAGATCGGCCCGTCCGGCGCCTCGGCCGGCCACGCGGCCAACCCCACCTCCCTGCACGACGTGTACTTCCGCGTCGGCGGCGCCGCCGTGGGCAAGGCGACCACCAGCCTCGTCGTCAACAGCGACAACGTCATCGGCGACCACATGTGGATCTGGCGAGGCGACCACGGCACCGGCATCGGATGGAACACCAACACCGGTGACACCGGCCTCATCGTCAACGGCGACAACGTGACGATGTACGGTCTGTTCGTCGAGCACTACCAGAAGCATCAGACCATCTGGAACGGCAACGGCGGGCGGACGTACTTCTACCAGAACGAGATGCCCTACGACCCGCCCAGCCAGGCCGCCTGGATGAACGGTTCCACGCAGGGCTACGCCGCCTACAAGGTCGCCGACTCCGTCACCAGCCACCAGGCGTACGGACTCGGCAGCTACTGCTTCTTCAACGTCAACCCGAGCGTGACCGCGGAACGGGCCTTCGAGGTGCCCAACAACCCCGACGTCCGCTTCCAGAACATGGTGACCGTGTCACTGGGTGGCACCGGCACCATCCGGCACGTCATCAACGACCGGGGCGGGCCGTCCAACTCGTCCAGCAACGTCGCGAACCTGGTGAGCCACCCGTGAGGCGGCTCGCAGCCAGGCTGCTGACACTGCTGGCCGTGCTGCTGGGGCTGACCGCCCCGGCCCACGTCGGGAACCCGGCCTCCGCCGCGCCCCAGGCGCCCGCCTTCAAGGTGATCGCCTTCTACAACGGCACCTGGGACGCCGCGCACATCGACTTCGTCAAAGAAGCCAACGCGTGGTTCCCGCAGGCCGCGGCCCAGAACAACTTCACCTACACCGCCACCACCGACTGGAACCTCCTGGCGAACGGCGGGGTGGACGCGTACCAGGTCGTCCTGTTCCTGGACGACGCGCCCCAGACCGCCGCGCAACGGGCCGGCTTCGAACGGTACATGCGGGCCGGCGGCGGCTGGCTGGGCTTCCATGTCTCGGCCTTCACCACCAACGCCGGGGCCTGGCCCTGGTACTACAACACCTTCCTCGGCAGCGGGAACTTCAGGTCGAACACCTGGGGTCCCACGACTGCGGTCCTGCGCACCGAGGACCGTACGCACCCCTCGACGGCAGCGCTGCCGACGACGTTCACCTCAGCGGTCAGTGAGTGGTACAGCTGGTCCAACGACCTGCGCAACAGGTCCGACATCAAGATCCTGGCGTCGGTCGACCCGTCCAGCTTCCCGCTGGGCACCGACCCGAACCAGTCGTGGTACAGCGGCTACTACCCGATCCTGTGGACCAACACCCAGTACCGCATGCTGTACGCGAACTTCGGGCACAACGCCATGAACTACGAGACCAACACACGGCTCTCCTCGACGTTCGCCAGTGCCACCCAGAACCGCTTCCTCATCGACGGTCTCAAGTGGCTCGGCGGAGCGGGAGATGACCCCACCCCACCGACCGACCCGATCTCCGAGACGGCGTGGTACTCGGTCGCGGGCGGCGCCGACGGAGCCTGCGTCGACGCCAGGGCGGCGGCCACCGCCAACGGCACACCCATCCAGCAGTACACCTGCAACGGGACGCCGGCCCAGCAGTTCCAGTTCCGCGCCACCGACAGCGGCTACAGCCGGATCGCGATCCGCGGCAACCCGCAGCAGGTCATCGACGTCACCGGCGTCTCCACCGCCGACAACGCACCGCTTCAGCTGTGGTCGTACAGCGCCGGTGGCAACCAGCAGTGGCGACCGGTGCGGGAGGCATCGGGCAGCTACCACTTCATCGCCCGTCACAGCGGTAAATGCCTCAGCTCCACGGGCAGTTCGGCCAACGGCGTGCAGTTGGTGCAGCGGCCCTGCGACAACTCCGCGGCGCAGAGCTTCCGCCTGGACGCGCAGCCCTGACCCGCGGGTCCACCGAGCGTTTCCACGGCCCCCTCTCGCCCCCTCCGGGCGGGAGGGGGCCCTGCGTTCGGGGGCCGAGGCGCCAGGGAATAGCCGCGCGCCGGTGTCGCGTTGCCACGAGCGTGACGACGAACACGCCGCGGCCCGAGGTGCTGCGATACACCGCCTTCTCCAGTGCCCCCGACGGCGGGAACCCCGCCGGTGTCGTTCTGGACGCGGGCGCCCTGGACGACAGCGACATGCTGGCCATCGCCGCGGACCTCGGATACTCGGAGTCCGCGTTCCTGACCGCGCCGCCGCGAGGCCTCGGCGGCCAGGAGGGGCGGGCGTTCGGCATCCGCTACTTCAGTCCCAAGGCCGAGGTGCCGTTCTGCGGGCACGCCACCGTCGCGACCGCCGTCGCGCTCGCCGAGCGGACCGGCCCGGGGGAACTCGTGTTCGCCACGCGCGCCGGGACCGTACCGGTGGAGGTGACCGAGGAGGCCGGCACGGTCAGGGCCACGCTCACCAGCGTCGAGCCGCACATCGAGGAGATCGCCGACGCCGACCTCGCGGAGGCGCTCGCCGCGCTCGGCTGGCCGGCCGCCGATCTCGATCCGGCCTTCCCGCCGCGGATCGCGTTCGCCGGTGCCCGCCATCTGGTGCTCGCGGCGGCGACACGCGCGCGCCTCGCCGATCTCGCGTACGACTTCGCGCGCCTCGAAGCCCTGATGCGGCGGTTGGACCTGACCACGCTTCAGTTGGTGTGGCGGGAGTCGGCCACCGTCTTCCATGTCCGTGACCCGTTCCCCGTCGGCGGCGTCGTCGAGGACCCGGCGACCGGCGCCGCGGCCGCCGCCTTCGGCGCGTACGTCCGTGAACTCGGCCTGGCGCCCGAGGACGCCGTCCTCACCCTGCACCAGGGCGAGGACCTGGGCCGCCCCGGCGAACTCACGGTGACGCTGCGCGCGGGTGACTCGCGGGTCCGTGTCGGCGGCGCGGGAACGCGCATCGGCTGAGGCTCACGGCATCCGCGCGGCCGGCGCGAACAGCCCCTCCGGGTCGTACGCGGCGCGGATGCCGGCGAGCCGCTCCTCGTGCGAGCCGAAGACCGCGCCGCGCAACTGGCTCGCGTCCTCGCCGAGCCCGGCGAAGTTGACATATGTCCCGCCGCTCGAGAACGGCTTCATCGCGTCCCACGCCGAACGCGCCCACTCGATCGCGGCCTCGTCCATCGCCGGGTCCTGCCAGCCCGCGTCGATGCTCACGTTGAAGCGCGCGGACCGGTGCGCGAACGCGCTGTCGTCGGGGCCCACGCGCGCCACGGCGCCGCCGAGGGTGCGCACGACGACGAGACTCTCCGGGGTCGGCCGCCGGGAGTCCCAGTCCAGCAGTGTCCGGATGGCCTCGTCGTTCAGCTCGTCCATGAAGTGCGACTTCATGAAGTAGCGCTCGCCGTCCGGGAACCGCCAGGTGTTCGCGCACTGCAGCGCGACGTAGGGCACCGTCGCGCTGAGGTCCAGGAGCACCGGGCCCAGTTGGCGCTGGGGTGCGAGCGCGGCAAGGGCGCCGTCGTCCGGCGGGCCCCCGTAGACGGCACCGATGATGACGCACTTCGCCCTGTGCAGTTCCCGCGGTATCCCGGGGGCGGCGGGCACGCTCCAGAGCAGCAGTTCCGGCGTGACCGTCTCGGGCGCGCAGCTCGTCGCGTCGCGCCAGGCCCGCACCACCGCCTCCGCGTGCTCGTACGGGTGGAGCATCACCACCGTGGCCACATCGGGGCCGAGGGAGTGGAGGCCGAACTCGAAGGAGGTGACGACGCCGATGCCCCGGCCCCCGCCGCGCGCCGCCCAGTACAGATCGGGCTCCTGCTCCCGGTTGACCGTGCGCACGACACCGTCCGCGGTGACGATCTCCAGCGAGCGGACGCTGTCGCAGCTCAGGCCGAACGTCCGCATCACGAACCCGAACCCGCCGCCGAGCGTGAGACCCGCGATCCCGGTCGCCGAGATCTCCCCGCCCGGCGTGGCCAGAGCATGCAGCTGGGTCTCGCGGTCCAGTTCGCCCCACGTCACGCCGGCCTGGGCGCGCGCCGTACGGGCCGCGGGGTCGACGTGCACGCCCTTCATCCGCGACAGGTCGATCACGAGCCCGTCGTCGCACAGTGCGCTGCCCGCCACCTGGTGGCCGCCACCGCGGATGCTGACGACGGGACGGTGCTCCCGCGCGACCCGCACCGCCTCGACGACGTCCGCCGTGCCGGAGCAGCGGGCGACGACCGCGGGGCGGCGGTCGATCAGGCCGTTCCACACGGTGCGTGCCTCGTCGTAGGCGGGATGCCCGAGGTCGATCACCTCACCCTGGAGCGAGGAGCGAAGCTCGTCGGCGATCGCCTGCTCCGCGGCACTCGTCGAGGGCGAAGTCCGCTCGTCCGGCATCGGCGTCACCTCTCCCGGTACGCGCTGCTGTCCGTCCTTCCACGGTAGGCCTGAGCGCTCGGAGCCGCACGACCGCCGCAAAAGCAGGTGGTATGGCCATGTCCGAGCACCTGGCGGGCATCGCCCTGCCCGTCGGGGGTTCGGCGACGCTGACGTGGTGAGGCCGGCTCAGTCTGTCCCCGGTCGGCGCACGGAGGCCGTCGGCGGCCGTTCGCGCAGGGCGCCGTAGGCCAGGAAGTAGGCGGGTACGCGGTTCAGCCAGCGTGACGTGGTGATCAGTTCCGCGATGTGTTGCGCGCGCTGGGGGTCGCCGAAGGGCGGGCGGCCCTGCAGGACCGGTTCGATGACGTTGGCGTGGGCGACGCGCTGCATGCGCTGGGTGACGGCCGTGGTCAGCCGGCGGCGACGCTGGATTCGGCGTACCGCCGCCGCAAGGCCGGAGGTTTCGCCGCTCAGCGGGCCGACGAGGTGGCGGGCTGCGGCCACCGCGTCCTGGACGGCGAGGTTGATGCCGATGCCGAAGACCGGTGACATGGCGTGTGCCGCGTCCCCGATGCAGACGAGGCCCGGCCGGTGCCAGCGCCCGAGCCGTTCGAGCCGTACGTCGAGCAGCTTCACCTCGTCCCACGAGGCGAGGGTGTGCGTGCGGTCCGCGAGCCACGGGACGGCGGTCCCGTAGGAGTCCCGGAAGCGGTCGAGGCCCTCCGCGCGCAGCCGTGCGTCGCTGCCCTTGGGGATCAGCGCGGCGCACTGCCAGTAGTCCCCGCGGTCGATCATGGCGCTGAGGAACCGGTCGCCGACGCCGCCCACGAGTCCGTGCGGATCGCCCTCGCGCCGCGGCAGCCGGAACCACCAGGCGTCCATCGGGCAGCGGAACGTGCGCAGGTCCAGTTCGGGGAGCGAGCGGGCGAGCGAGCCGCGGCCGTCGCAGGCCACCGTGAGGGTGGCTCGCAGTTCGCCGGTGCGGCCGTCGGACGTGCGGTAGGAGACGCCGGTGACGCGGCCGCGTTCCACGAGGAAGGAGGTCGCCTCGGTGTTCATGCGCAGGGTGAAGGACGGCTCGCGTCCGGCCTCGTCGGCGAGGAGGTCGAGCAGGTCCCACTGGGGCACCATCGCGATGTAGTTGTACCGGCGTCGCAGGGCGCCGATGTTCCCCACGGTGACCAGCGTCCCGTCGGGGCCGAGCGGCAGCTGGACCGTCGTGACCCTGCGCTGGGGCAGGCGGGCGAACCGTTCGCCGAGGCCCAGTTCCTCCAGGAGCGCGAGGGTGGTCGGATGGACGGTGTCGCCGCGGAAGTCACGCAGGAAGTCGCCGTGCTTCTCCAGGACCGTCACCTCCACCCCGGCGCGGGCGAGGAGCAGCGCGAGGACCATTCCGGCGGGCCCGCCGCCCACCACGCAGCACGTGGTCCGCTCCGCCGTCCGCAGGCCGTCCCTCGTGTCCATCGCGCTCCGTCCCTTCGTCCGCACCGCTGATGAGTCACACTGGTATACATACCCACAAGTAGCAGCAAAACCGTCACGCAGGGTCGCTATGCGTGGTTGCCATGTGTGTTTCCACACGTGGTGGCTGCATGCCCGGGAGGCACGATGAGCCAGAGTCGGCAGCCGGTCCTTCTCCCCTACTCCGATCCGGCCTTCGTGGCCGACCCCTTTCCGCTCTACCGACAGCTGCGCGAGGACGGCCCGGTCCGCCGCGCGGTCATCGCGGGTGGCGTGCACGCCTGGCTGGTCACCCGCTACGAGGACGGGCTCGCGGCCCTGTCCGACCCGAGACTGAGCAGCGACATCCGTGACGCGTCGGACCGTCGTCTGATGGACCAGCTGCCCGAGTTCGAGCGCGAATCGATGATGAGCAGCATGCTGCGCTCCGATCCGCCCGACCACACCCGGCTGCGCCGCCTGGTCTCGAAGGCGTTCACGGCGCGCCGGGTCGCCGAGCTGCGGCCACGGATCCAGGAGATCGCGGACCGGCTGCTCGACGAGGTGGTGCCGGCGGGCCGGGCCGAACTCGTCGCGGAGTTCGCGCTGCCCCTGCCGGTCACCGTGATCAGCGAGCTGCTCGGCGTGCCGGTGGACGACCGGTACGACTTCCAGCGGTGGACCGACGACATGCTGCTGCGCGGGGAGCAGATGCCGGACCCTGTGGTCGTGAACGAGGCGTGGCGGAAGATGCGCGCGTACCTCACACACCTGCTGGACACCAAGCGCGCACGGCCCGAGGACGATCTCCTCAGCGCGCTGATCAGCGCCCGTGACGAACAGCAGCGGCTGAGCGAGGACGAACTGATCTCGATGACGTTCCTGCTGCTGGTGGCCGGGTACATCACGACGGTCAACCTGATCGGCGGCGGCATCGCCGCGCTCCTCGCCCACCCCGACCAGCTGGAGCTGCTGCGCGGCGACCCCGGTCTGCTGCCCGGCGCGATCGAGGAGTTCCTCCGCTACGACGGTCCGGTCAGCCCGGGCATCGCGCGGTTCGCGCGCGAGGACGTCGAGATCGCGGGCGTGAGCGTCCCGCGCGGCGCGACCGTCCTGATCGCGTCCGCGATCGCCGACCGCGATCCCGCGCGCTACGCCGACCCCGAGCGGCTGGACGTCGCCCGGCGCGACATCGGCCATCTGGCGTTCGGGCACGGCATCCACTACTGCCTGGGCGCCCCGCTCGCCCGCCTGGAGGGCGAGATCGCGATCGGCGCGGCCCTGCGCCGCCTCCCGGACCTGGCCCTGGCGGTGCCGCCCACCGAACTGACCTGGCGCCCCGGCGGCCTGCGCGGCCCGGTAGGCCTGCCCGTCACGTTCACCGCGAGCTGAGCCCGCGTTGGGGGGCGACACAGGCGACACAACAGGGGAGCCCACCCCGCGTCCGGGGTGGGCTCCTGTCTCTGAGCGCCGGGCAGGCCTTGCACCTGCATCTCCCCGCAGGAAGCGGGGCGTCTTTCCTTGGACCACCAACGCGCGAACGGTTGCTCGAAGTTCGGGCGACCAGTTCGATCTCAAGTATAGGGCACGCCACGGACCATCCGTGACCGCGGGCGCCCGACCGGAGTCGGGCGCCTTTTCCGGAGGGCTAGAAGAAGCCCAGCTTCTGGGGCGAGTAGGACACCAGCAGGTTCTTCGTCTGCTGGTAGTGGTCCAGCATCATCTTGTGTGTCTCGCGGCCGATTCCGGACTGCTTGTAGCCGCCGAAGGCCGCGTGTGCGGGGTAGGCGTGGTAGCAGTTCGTCCAGACGCGGCCCGCCTGGATGGCACGGCCGGCGCGGTAGGCCATGTTGATGTCGCGGGTCCACACGCCCGCGCCGAGGCCGTACGAGGTGTCGTTGGCGATCTTGATCGCGTCGTCGAAGTCGTCGAAGGACGCCACGGAGACGACCGGGCCGAAGATCTCCTCCTGGAAGACCCGCATGCGGTTGTCGCCCTCGAAGATCGTGGGCCGTACGTAGTAGCCGCCCTTCAAGTCGCCGTCGTAGTCGGCGCGTTCGCCGCCCGTGAGGACCTTGGCGCCCTCCTGCCTGCCGATGTCGATGTACGACAGGATCTTGCTCAGCTGCTCGCTGGACGCCTGGGCGCCGATCATCGTGTCGGTGTCGAGCGGGTGCCCGGGCTTGATCAGCTCGGTGCGGGCGACGGCCGCGGCCAGGAAGTCGGGGTAGTTGCCGCGCTGGATCAGGCCGCGGGACGGGCAGGTGCACACCTCACCCTGGTTCAACGCGAACATCGTGAACCCTTCGAGGGCCTTGTCGCGCAGCTCGTCGTCCTTGTCCCACACGTCGTCGAAGAAGATGTTCGGCGACTTGCCACCCAGCTCCAGCGTGACCGGCTTCAGGTTCTCCGCCGCGTACTGCAGGATCAGGCGGCCCGTGGACGTCTCGCCGGTGAAGGCGACCTTCGCCACCCGCGGACTGGAGGCGAGCGGCTTTCCGGCCTCGGGGCCGAATCCGTTGACGATGTTCAGCACGCCCGGCGGGAGCAGGTCGGAGACGAGGCTCAGCCAGTAGTGGATGGAGACCGGGGTCTGTTCGGCCGGCTTGAGGACGACGGCGTTGCCCGCGGCCAGGGCCGGCGCGAGTTTCCAGGTCGCCATCAGGATGGGGAAGTTCCACGGGATGATCTGGGCGACGACGCCCAACGGCTCGTGGAAGTGGTAGGCGACCGTGTCGTCGTCGACCTCGCTGAGGGAGCCCTCCTGGGCGCGCACGGCGCCGGCGAAGTAGCGGAAGTGGTCGATGGCCAGCGGGATGTCGGCCGCCAGCGTCTCCCGTACCGGCTTGCCGTTCTCCCAGCTCTCCGCGACCGCCAGCGGCTCCAGGTGCGCCTCCATGCGATCGGCGATCTTCAGCAGGATGTCGGAGCGCTCGGTCGCCGATTTACGCCCCCAGCCGGGCGCGGCCGCGTGCGCCGCGTCGAGCGCCAGCTCGACGTCCTCCGCGGTGCCGCGGGCCACCTCGGTGAAGGGCTGGCCGTTGACCGGACTCGGGTTCTCGAAGTACCGCCCCTTGACCGGGGGCACGTACTCGCCGCCGATGAAGTGGTCGTAGCGGGGCTGGTAGGAGACGATCGCGCCCTCGCTTCCGGGCGCCACGTAACGGGTCATGCGGAACTGACCTCCTTCGGCAGCGCTGCCCGCCGTTGGGCAGCTCTGCGACGGAGGGTAGGAAGGCGGACGTTGCATCCACGTTGCGGCGGCGGGCCGTCACCCGTGCCCTCGGGCCGTCGCTACGGGCGTCCCCGGCCGAGCGGCACCGCCAGTTCCGACTCCATCGCGGTCAGGCGGGCCCGGATCGCGGCCGTGGGCCGGGCCGTGGCCAGCGAGCGCCACACGTCCAGGTCGTCCTCGCCCCACGGCGCGTACGCCCAGTCGGCGAGCAGGTCGGGATCCCGGCGGGCGATCAGTGCCGCGCGCAGACCGTCGGCGAGGCGGCGCCTGAGCCGTGCGACCTCCGGTGCCTGCGAGGTGGGGAGCAGCGGGCCCGCGTAGGCGGTCAGGGCCGTGGTGATCGCGCCGGCCGCCAGCCGACGTTCCACGACGGCCATGTCCGAGGCGACGGGCGCCGTGAGCCGGTACGGGCGTGAGGCGAGCAGTCCGGGGCCGAGCACCTGACGCAGCCGGGCCAGTTCCGCGCGCAGCGTCACCGGCGTCACCGACTCGTCCTCGTACAGCGCGCACAGCAACTCGTCGCCGGTCAGTCCGTCGGGGTGACGGGAGAGGAGGACGAGGATCTCGCTGTGCCGGCGGCTGAGCCGGAGCCTGCGGCCGTCCGCCGTCAGGAGCGCCTGGTCGCGGCCCAGCGCGGCCAGTTCGAGTTCGCGGGCGTCGGGGAGGCGGGGCGTCAGCAGCGCCAGCTGGGACTCCGCCGCGCGTGCCACGGCCTGGACGAAGCCCAGGCTGTGCGGGTGCGCGAGGCCGTCCCCGCCGGTGATGTCGACGGCGCCCAGCACGCGGCCCGTGCGGGGATCGTGTACGGGGGCGGCCGCGCAGGTCCAGGGCTGTACGCGCCGGGCGAAGTGCTCGGCGGCGAAGACCTGTACAGGGCGGTTCACGGCAACGGCGGTGCCAGGCGCGTTCGTTCCGACCGCGCTCTCCGCCCACCGGGCGCCGGGCACGAAGTTCATCCGCCCCGCCTGCCGCAGCGTCGACGCGTGGCCCTCGACCCAGAGCAGCCTGCCGTGCGCGTCGCACACGGCGAGCAGATGCCGGCCGTCGCAGGCGAACGTGCCCATCAGCTCCCGGAACAGCGGCATCACAGGGGCCAGCGGATGCTCGGCGCGATGGACGCCGAGGTCGTTGTCGGTCAGTTCGATGTCGGCGGTGCCGTCGGGGCGGACGCCTGCCCGCGCCGACCGCCGCCACGAGTCGGCGACCACGCCCCGCACCGGCCGGGGCACCGTCCCGGCCTCGGTGAAGATCTCGTGGGCCCGGTGCAGCACCCGTACGCGCTCGGCAGGGTCGGCCCCCGGCTCCAGGGCCACCCAGGGATCGGTCAACGTAACCTCCCGCGGGGCGATGCGCTGGGGGACATCGTCGCTCGGGGGGTCCGTGGCGACAACCGTTTCGACCGGCTGAGCGGCTCACCCGACCCCCACCACCCCGGCCCGACGTCTGCTGAGCGGACGGCCGTGACCGGATACAGCTCTTGACAGGACATCAACATCTGACTGAGCATCAGGCGCACACAGCTCCCGCACGGCTCTGGCACCACCTGATCCAGGCATCGCTCGACTCCCCATCGACGAGAAAGTGCGGCTCCCCACATGACACATCCGAGATCCAGCCTGCCCACGACCATCTCCGCACGGCTGGCCGCCGTGGCACTCGTGGCCGTGGCGGGGCTGATCGCCGCGTCGCCGGCCGCCTCCTCTGCCACGCCGGACCGGACCGGGGCGGGCACCACGGGCGCCGGGATGGCGGCGGCACCCGACCTCCCGCTCGCCAATGTCAAGGCGCACCTCACGCAGTTCCAGTCGATCGCCACCGCCAACGGCGGCAACCGGGCCCACGGCCGCCCCGGCTACCGGGCCTCGATCGACTACGTGAAGGCCAAGCTCGACGCGGCCGGATTCACCACCGCCGTCCAGCAGTTCACCCAGTCCGGCAGCACCGGGTACAACCTGATCGCCGACTGGCCCGGCGGGGATCCGAACCAGGTCCTGATGGCCGGCGCGCACCTCGACTCGGTCTCCTCCGGCGCCGGGATCAACGACAACGGCTCCGGCTCCGCCGCCGTACTGGAGACGGCCCTCGCGGTCTCCCGCGCCCAGCTCCAGCCCACGAAGCACCTGCGGTTCGCCTGGTGGGGCGCCGAGGAGCTGGGGCTGGTCGGCAGCAGGTACTACGTCAACAACCTGCCGGCCGCCGACCGCGCCAAGGTCTCCGGCTACATCAACCTCGACATGGTCGGCTCCCCGAACCCCGGCTACTTCGTCTACGACGACGACCCGGCGATCGAGAAGGTCTTCAAGGACTGGTACACGGGCATCGGCGTGGCGACCGAGATCGAGACGGAGGGCGACGGCCGCTCCGACCACGCGTCCTTCAAGAACGTCGGCATACCCGTCGGCGGTCTGTTCACCGGCGCCAGCCGTACGAAGACGGCGGCGCAGGCGGCCAAGTGGGGCGGTACCTCCGGCCAGGCCTTCGACCGGTGCTACCACTCCTCCTGCGACTCGACCACGAACATCGACGACACCGCGCTCGACCGCAACAGCGACGCTCTCGCCCACGCGATCTGGACGCTGGGAACGTCGGAGCCGGTACCGCCCGGTGAGTCGTACGAGAACACCGCGGACGTCGCCGTCCCGGACAACGGGGCCGCGGTGACCTCGGCCGTCGCCGTCGCGGGCCGCACGGGAAACGCGCCGGCGGCGCTGCGGGTCGGGGTGGACATCAAGCACACCTGGCGCGGTGACCTCGTCGTCGACCTGCTGGCGCCGGACGGCACGGCCTACCGGCTGAAGAACTCCAGCAGTTCGGACTCCGCGGACAACGTCATCGCCACCTACACCGTCAACGCGTCCAGCGAGACGGCCAACGGCACCTGGCGGTTGCGGGTGCAGGACGTCGCCTCGCAGGACACCGGCTACATCGACAGCTGGAAGCTGACCTTCTGACCGATCGGCCGCGTGTGCCGGGTCGCCGGCGCACGCGGCCGCGGGGCCCCAGGGCCCCGTCAGGGGGCGATGCCCACGCCCTCGACGCGGCTCCACGCCTTCTCCTGGGCGGCGGTCATGGCCGGCCAGCTCCAGCCGCCCGGTCGTGGCCTGACACGCGAGGCGTAGGGAGACGGCCGGAACTCCGGGTCGTAGAAGCAGCCGGTCCCGTAGGTGCGGTCGAACGCGGCGCAGGAGGCGGCGATCGACCTCGGTGTGGGCTTCCTGCCGGTGCGCACCCAGGTGTCGAGCGCCGTCAGGGAGTTGGCGTACTCGGAGTCGCTCAGCTCGCTGTGCTCGTGCTCGTTCGTGAAGGTCTGCACGAGGTGCCTGTCCCGGTGGGCGCCGGCGAGGGTGTCGCGGTAGGCGGCCTCGTGCTCGATGAACGCCGTGGGGTCGTCGATGGCGTGGAGGGTGAGAACGGGAATCTCCACCCGGCCGGTGAGGTCACTGTCGTAGGACAGGTCGCGGACGGCGGTGGGGTCGGCGGAGAACCGCTCGACTCCGGCGTTGAGCGCCTTGTCGTCGTGCGAACCGGAATACCGCACACCCCAGTTGGAGAACGGATTGCGGTCGCCGAGACGCTTGTGCACGATGTCCCGGAAGGTGAAGACGGCGAAGCGCAGATGTGACTCCAGCGTGCGTTCCGGGATCCGCGTCACGGCGAGGATGTCGTCCAGGTTGCGCTGCTGGAGCGCGGTACGTTCCGCCGGCGGGGACTCATGGCCGGTGCACTCCTGGAGCCGGACGCGCAGGCCGGCGGTCGTCAGCGTGGACTCGGGGCGGAGCCCCTGCCAGAGCGGGTACCGCGGCTCGCTCGGGCGGGGCAGGTTGTCGCAGTAGTACTGGTAGACCACGCGCAGGTCCACCCGGTAGTCGTAGCCGCGCGAGCCGCCGCCGAGGACTCCGTTGGTGAGCAGCGCGCCGTCGTAGGGGCCACCGCGACCGCCGTACATCTCCGCCACCTTGGCGGCCACGTCGCCGCCCCAGGACTGGCCGTGCACATACGTCCGCTTCGGCCGGCCGAACTCCTCGACGAACAGGCGGCGGAGGTTCTCGGTGTCGGTGGCGCCCATCCTGGTGCCGTAGCCACCCCGGCGGTACGACGAACCGGCCCAGGCATAGCCCTGGTCCACCATGACCTGCCAGCGTCCCAGGTCACCGAGGCTGCGCTCGGGGTCGGAGCCGTCGCCCAGGTCGGGTCCGCCGTGGGCGTGGACGACGAGCGAGCGGTTCCAGTGCTTGGGGACGGCGATGGCGTAGTAGGCGCCGTTCGCGTCCTGCCCGGTGTGGCAAGTGGCCTTGTCCTCGAGTCCGGAGAGACAGGCGACGGAGGCCGGCCGGGCCACCTCCGCCTGGGCGGCGGGCACGTTCACGAGGGTGCCGGCCACCGCCGCGGCGAGGCCCACGACCAGCCTCAAGCGGGGCCGCCCCGGGCCACGCGACTGCCGGAAGATGCGAAAGGCCGTTCTTGGATGGTCCACTGTGCCGCTCCTAGTCGCTCGGCGCCTACCTCACAGCGCGAGCCGTGATGCTATGAAGCGACCAGGTTCGGGAACACAACCTCGGGTTTTGCGTTCATAGTGTTCTCCCGCCCGGACCTGGTGAGCCGGACTGGCCCGTCGCGTCGGGCTGTGCTGTCCGGGCCCGGGTCTCCGCGTGGTCGCGCAGGGTCCGGGTGCCGGGGGCGAGGCCACAGGTGCCGGACTCAGACACGGCGTCCTGTCCCCTCAGGCGCACGGTGACCTGGCCGTCGACGTCCTGGCTGTAGGCGATCGTGCAGATCAACTGGCGTCGTGCGGTACTGTCCAGTCCGCCCAGGGCGACGGGCACGTCGGCGGTGACGAGGCCGCCCGGGGAGACCTCGACCGTGACGGTCCCGCCGGGGTCGGCAGGGGGAAGTGAGGTCCCGAGTCCGGCGGCACGGCCGTTGTCCCCCGGACCGCCGAGCAGCGCGAGAACCGCCTCCTCCGTCCCCGCGGGCCCAGGCTGCGCGCCGGAGAGGTCCTGATATCCCGAGCCGAACCCCCCGGCCGCCTTGGTCGTCCGCAGCACGGGAAGCAGGTCCCCGTCGGGCGAGCGGAAGAAGAGCAGCATGTCGGAGTCGCGGTTCAGGAAGGCCTGGACGGTGGCGGGACTGCCCGCCGCGATGACATCGGTCTCCTGGATGCCGCAGCCACCGAGCAGCAGCGCGGCCGTCGGCACCGCGAGGGCCGCTGCGCGTCGGCGCGTTCGCGCACCCCTCATCCGCCGGCCTCCTCCGCGTGGAGCGGTATCTCCACACTGAAGACGGCACCGCCCCCGGGCAGGTTCCCCGCACGGATCGTTCCGCCGTGCAGCCTCACGTTCTCCAGTGTGATCGCCAGCCCCAGGCCGCTGCCCGCCGAGCGGGTACGGGCGGCGTCGGCCTTGTAGAAGCGGTCGAAGATGTGCGGAAGCGCCTCCGGCCGGATCCCCGGTCCGCTGTCGGCGACCTCGGTGATCAGCACGGGCGGGCCCTCGGGGCGCGCCTCGCTGCGCAGTCGGACGGTGACGGGCGCGCTGCCGTGCCGCAGGGCGTTGCCGACGAGGTTGGCGACGACGACGTCGAAGCGGCGCGGGTCGAGCCGGGCGCGGATGCCGTCGGGCAGTTCGGTGCGGACCCGGCCGTCGGTCCACTGGCGGCTCTGCAGGGTCTTGCGGAGGGCCTCCGCGACGTCGACCTCGTCGGCGTTCAGCTCGGCCGCGCGGGCGTCGAAGCGGGAGATCTCCATCAGGTCCTCGACGAGCACGGCGAGCTTTCCGGTCTCGGTGCTGACCAGCCGGACCGCGCGGGCGGTGTCGGCGTCCAGCCCGTCGGCGTCCTCGTCGAGGACCTCGGTGACGGCGAGCATTCCGGCCAGCGGGGTGCGCAGTTCGTGCGAGACGTCGGCGGCGAAGCGGCGGGCGCGTGCCTCGGCCTCCCGCAGTTCCTGCACCGAGCGTTCGAGTTGGCCCGCGGACTCGTTGAAGGTGTGCGCCAGATCGGCCAGTTCGTCACTGCCCCGCACCGGGATCCGGGTGTCGAGCCTGCCGCTGCCCATGCTCCGGGCGGCCCGGCGCAGATTGCGTACGGGGCGCAGCACGCTGCGCGCGGCGATCAGGCCGGGTATCAGGGAGACGGCTAGGCCGGGCAGGGCGCCGTCCCGGGCGGCCGTGACCAGCGCCTCGACGTTGACCTGCTCGTCGGTCATCCGCATGACGGCGTAGAGGACGAGCCCGGTGGGCAGCACGCTGTCGGGGCTCGCCTTGAAGACCGTGGGCATGGCGATGGTAAGGTACGGGACGCCGTCCTTGACGACCCGCTCGAAACTGCCGTTGGGGTTGGCGCGCGCGGCGCGGCGCAGCTCGGGCGTGATGACGGTGGATACGGGGCTCTCGCCGGAGGAGGCGCGGAGCGAGCCGTACTCGGCGAAGACCACCCAGGTGCGTGGTTTGCCCTTGCGGGCGAGGTCGCGCAGGACTTCCTCCAGGCCCTCCCGCTGCACGGGCAGTCCCCAGCCCGTCTGCTGGACCTGGTCGCGGAACGACGACACCGCGGTGTCCTGTGCGGTCTGCAGCAGGGCGCTACGGGCCTCGCGGTAGGTCAGCGCGGCGGTGGTCCCGGCGCTGACGGCGGCGACCAGCAGGAAGGACAGCACCAGCCGCACGCGCAGCCCGAACGCCCAGGACCGCATCCGCCGCAGCGGCGACCGGCTCGGACGCCGCGCCTCCGGCGCCTGCGCACCGGCCGGTGTCCCGCCACCGCCCGGTCCGGGTGCGTGTTTGGTGGTCACAGCGGTCCGAAGCGGTAGCCGAAGCCCCGCAGGGTCTGGACGTAGCGAGGGGCGCCGTCCTCGTCCTCGATCTTGCTGCGGAGGCGTCTGACGCAGGCGTCGACCAGGCGCGCGTCGGCGTGGTAGCTGTGCTCCCAGACGTGCTCCAGCAGTTGCTGCCTGCTGAACACCTGCTCCGGGGCGGAGGAGAGGTGCAGCAGGAGTTTCAGCTCGGAGGGCGCGAGCGGCAGCCGCTTGCCGGCCTTGGTGACGGTCAGTCCGGCCCGGTCGATGGCCAGCTCGCCGTAGACCTCGATGGACGGACGGCCCGGTCCGGCGTCCTCGATACGGCGCAGCACGGCGCGGATGCGGGCCTCGATCACCTCGGTACGGGCGGGCTTGACGATGTAGTCGTCGGCACCGGCCTCCAGGCCGATGACCACGTCGAAGTCGTCGCCGCGCGCGGTGAGCATGATGATCGGCAGCTGGCTGTTCTCGCGGACCCGGCGGCAGACCTGGACGCCGTTCATGCCGGGCAGCATCAGGTCCAGCAACAGCAGGTCGGGGCGGAATTCGATCAGCGCGGCGAGGCCGGCCTCGCCGGTCGCGGCCGCCCGTACATCGTGGCCGCGGCGGCGCAGACCGAGTTCGACCCCTTCGCGTACGGAAGGGTCGTCCTCGATGAGGAGCACGCGGGGCATCAGCAGTCTCCCTCGGTGGTGGTCAGGCCCGGGTGACTCGCCGGCGCAGGCCGGAGAGCAGGGCGTCGAGTTCGGTGAGGCGCAGCGGACGGGCGAGCAGGGCGAAGGTGAGCGCCACGGCTGCCGCGCCGGCGGCCGTGGCGGCCAGGGCCCCCGCCCGTGCGGCGCCGAAGGCCGCCAGGTGGCCCAGCACGGTGGCGGGCACGGCGGCGAGCAGCAGCCGTACGTGCGCGACGGCGGCGGACGACCGCAGCGGCCGGATGACGGCCAGCCGCCGGCTCAGCACCCGGGACGTCACCGCCCAGCCCGCGCACAGCGCCAGCGAGTACGCCGCCGCCATCCCCGTCACGGCCCAGCGGGCCGGCAGCAGTTGGGCGGCGGCCAGGGACAGGCCCGCGTTGACGGCGACGATCACCAGGTTGAGCAGGAAGGGCGTACGCGTGTCGGAGAGCGCGTAGAAGGTGCGCGACAGGACGTACTGGCCCGACATGGCGACGAGTCCGGGCGCGAAGGCCATGAGGATCCCGGCCATGGCGGCCGTGTCACCGGCGCTGGTCCTGCCGTACCCGAAGACGAGGGCCATCACCGGCTGGGCGAGCGCGAACAGCATGCAGGCGGCGGGTACGACGGCGGACGCGGAAGCGCGCAGGGCGTGCGAGACGTCGCGTCGTACGGCCGCGGTGTCCGCGTCGGCGGCCGCGGCGCTCATCCGGGGCATCAGCGCCGTCACCAGGGAGACCGTGATGATGCCGTGCGGTACGGCCCACAGGGCGTACGCGTTGTTGTACGCGCTGAATCCGGGCCCGCCCTCGACGCCCGCGTTCGTGGCCAGCCGGGTCGTGACCCAGTACGCGGCCTGGTTGGCCAGGACCAGCAGCACGAGCCAGCCGGCCGCCCGCAGCGGGCGGGTCAGTCCGCTGCCGCGCCAGTCGAAGCGGGGCCGCCAGCGGAAGCGGGCCGCGCGCAGGGCGGGCACGAGGGCGAGCGCCTGGACGGCGATACCCGCGGTCGTACCCCAGCCGAGCACCGCGGTCTCGGTCGCGGTGAGCCTGTCCCCGCCGCCCATGGCCAGCGCGAGATACAGACCGAAGACGGTCATGACGACGAGGTTGTTGAGGACCGGCGCCCACATCATCGCGCCGAACCGGCCGCGTGCGTTGAGCACCTGGCCGAGCAGCGTGAACAGTCCGAGGAAGAAGATCTGGGGCAGGCAGTAGCGGGCGAACGCGATCGTCATGGCCGCCTGTTCGCCGACGTAGTCGGTGTACAGGTCGACGATCGCGGGGGCCGCCCACACCGCGGCGGCGGTGATCGCCAGCAGGACGGCGACGCAGACGGTGACGAGCCGGTCGGTGTACGCGGCGCCGCCGTCGGCGTGCTCCTTGGCGGCCTTGACCAGCTCCGGCACGAAGACGGCGTTCAGGGCGCCGCCGAGGAGCAGCATGTAGACGATGGTGGGCACGGAGTTGCCGACCGCGTAACCGTCGGCGGTCGGCCCGATGGTGCCGAGCGCCGCGGCGACCACGGCGGACCGGGCGAATCCGGTGGCCCGGGACACGATGGATCCGGCGGCCATGACGGCGCTGCTGCGGGCCGCGGAGGGCGCCTTGGGCGCGTCGCCGGGGGTGTGAGGGGCGGGCTTGTCAGGATCGGCGACGACGACTGCACGTGCGCCTGCACCTGCGGTGGACTGCTCGCCGCCGTGCCGGGCGCGGGGCACGGTGGCGTCCGCGCCGGTGTGCGCGACTCTCTCGGTGTCGTCCGCACCGGAACCGCCGCTTTCCGTTCCCTCGCCCGCCCGTGTCGTCCGCTTCATCGGCGGTTCAGGTACGCCTGGAAGGCGCGGTGAAGCGTCTGGTTGGCGGTGCCGCCCAAGGGTCTCTCCCATTCCCCCAACGTCTCGACGACCTGTCCGCCGGTGCCGAGCTTCCACCGCAGCAGTCCGTACGCACGTTCGTCAGGGTCGAGAGTGGAGGGTACCCCGCGCATGTCGTAGACGTCAGCGCCGACGGCGTGGGCGTCCAGCAGCATCCGCCACTGCAGGGCGTTGGAGGGCCGGACCTCGCGGCGGTGGTCGGCCGAGGCACCGGTCTGGTACCAGACTCTGCCGCCCACCGTGATCATCGTGTGGGCGGCGAGTATCTCCCCACGGTGCCGGGCGAGGTACAGCTTCATCCGGCCCGGTTGCTCCGCGTTGAGCGCCCGGTACTGACGCTCGTAGTACGCGAGCGAGCGGCCGAGCCGGAAACCGTCACGCTCCTCGGTGACGCGCAGCAGCCGGTAGAACTCGGGAAGCTCGGCCGCGCTGCCCACCATCACCTCCACGCCCTCCTTCCGGGCGCGCCGGACATTGCGGCGCCACTCCTGGTTGAGCCCGGACCACAGGTCCTCGGTGGTGCGTCCGGCGAGCGGCACCCGGAAGACATGGCGGGGCTGGGCGTCACCGTCGTCCCCGGTCCCGTCACCACCGCAGCGGCGCCAGCCCCGGGCGCGCAGCCGCTCGGCGACGGCGGTGCCGAGCGGGTCGACCTCGCTGGCGAGGACGTCGGCCAGGCGCCGGCCCGAACCGGTGAGCGACTTGAGCAGCGCGGCGTCCCAGCGCCGGTACGCGGGCGAGGGGCCGATGCGTACGGCGAAGGCGCCCGCCCGGCGCAGATGCTCCAGCAGCGGGGTGAGCCAGCCGTCGATGTCCGGGGCGCGCCAGTCGACGACGGGGCCTTCGGGAAGGTAGGCGAAGTACTTGCGGGTGCCGGGGAACTGCCGCAGCAGCACGAGCGCGACACCGGTCAGCTCACCGGCGTCGGGGTCCGGTCCCCAGCCGATCAGCTGGGCGCGCCAGCCGTCCTTGACGCCGGCCCAGGACGGGCATTGCAGAAAGCCGGCGCCGAGTGCCGCGCCTGCGGGGGACGCGAGGAAGGCACGGTAGGCCTCGGCGGTGACGGGTCCCAGGGCGAGGTCCGGGTTCCGTTCTCGGTCACGGCGGCCGGGCGGCACAAGCAGCGCTGACACAGTCTGAGCCTCTCCTTCTCCCCGGGCCTGTCGCGGGGACACACAAGATGCTCACAGCGGCCGATGACCGCCCCGAGCGGCGAATGTGACCGGACCATGACCATTCGTCACCAGTCGCCGTCACACAGCTTTGTAGCCGCTGACCTGGAGTTTTCCGGCTCTACAGTCACGAATGTCCGCCGATCCAGGCTCGTTCAGTTCCGACACGGAGGTTCCGTTGCACCGCACACGGGTACGCGCCCACGCCCGGGTACAAGCTGCCGTCGCGGCCGCGCTGCTGGCGCCGCTCGCCGCCTGCTCGTCGAGCGGCTCTCCCACCGCCTCGGCCACCGGGGCGAGCAGGATCGCCGACGACCGTCCGGTCACCGTCACCGTCACCCCCACGGGAGAAGGGGCGGAGGCGGGCGAGCCCGTGACGGTCACCGCACGGCACGCCCGTCTCACCTCGGTGACCGTCACCGACGGCGAGGGCCGCAGACTCGCCGGCAAGGTCGCCCGCGACGGCACGTCATGGATCTCGGACCGCAAGGCGGCGCCCGGCACGGCGTACGCGGTCACGGCGGCGACCCGGACGGCGGGCGGTACCGCGGGCAGGACCAAGGCCTCGTTCACCACGGCCCCGGCGGACAAGGTCAACAAGGTCGACTGGCGGCCGGGCGCCGGCGCCACCGTCGGTATCGCCCAGCCCATCTCGCTCGTCTTCGACAACCCCGTCAAGAATCGGGCGGAGGTCGAGAAGCAGCTCAGGATCAGCACCTCGAACGACACCGAGGGCTCCTGGGGCTGGATGCGCGACTGGTCGGGCAGGGACCGGGTGGACTGGCGGCCGAGGGAGTACTGGAAACCCGGTACCAAGGTGACTCTGGACGCCGAACTGAACGGCACGGACTCGGGCACGGACGGCGGCTGGTTCGTGCGCGACTACACGACCACCTTCACCGTCGGCGCCCGGCAGATCGTCGAGGTCGACCTCGACAACCATCGGCTCACCCTCGTACGCGACGGCAGGACCGTGCGGCGCATCCCGGTCTCCGGTGGCACGCCCGGCGGCGACAAGCGCTCCTGGCGCGGAACCGCCGTCCTCATGGCCAAGGAGGGCACGATCAACATGAACTCCGAGACGGTCGGCCTCGCCGACGCCTACGACAAGATGGTCGACTACTCGATGCGGCTGACCTGGTCGGGCATGTACGCCCACGCCGCCCCGTGGAACGCCCGCTATTTCGGCAACGACAACCGCAGTTCGGGCTGCATAGGGATGAGCGACGCGGACGCGGCCTGGTTCTACGGACAGGTACGGCCGGGCGACCCGTTCGAGATCACGGGCAAGGAAACGAAGGGTGTGGTCGCGCCGGGGAACGGCTTCGGTGCGTGGAACGTGTCGTGGGCGCGGTGGCAGGGGATGAGCGCGCTGAGCTGAGGAGTGGGGGGCGCAGGGGTGGGGCGTTGTTCGCGCCGTCACCCCTCTCCTTGGACCCGTCGGGCGAACGTGGGGCGAGGGCGTGGTGCCTGGAGGCGGGAGCGGGAAGCGCATGCTCATGCAGCCAGGCACTTCGCCCTCGGTGTACCCGCTCCTGCGCAGGACCGCCGCATACGCGTGGCGCCTGCTCGCCGTCGGCGCCGTCGTGTACGCGGTCTTCGCCGTACTGGGGCAGTTCCACGAGATCGGCGTCGCCGTCTTCCTCGGTCTGGTCGTCACCGCGCTGCTGCGTCCCCTCGTCGACCTGCTGGAGCGGGTGATGCCGCGCCCGCTCGCCGTCGCGTCGTCCCTCGTCGGGAGCGCGGTCCTGGCGCTGGGAGTGCTGGCGCTGGTGGGCGAGGCGGTGGCCGGAGAGAGCACGACCCTGGTACGCGAGTTCCGGGACGGCGTCGGACGGATCGAGGACTGGCTCAACCGTCCGCCGTTCCGCGTGGACGTGGCCGCGCTGAACATCCAGGACAAGGTCGCGGAGTTCATCGCGACCCACCGTTCGGACCTCGTGAGCACGGCGCTGAGCAACGCGAGACGGCTGGTGTCGATCCTGACCACGGTGGCCCTCGGGCTGTTCTGCTCGGTGTTCTTCCTGCAGTCGGGCCACCGGCAATGGACCTGGGTGATCGAACAGCTGCCGACGTCCGTACGGGCCCATGTGACACTCGGCGGACGGGCGGCCTGGCGCAGCTTCACCGGTTACACACGGGGGATCGTGCTGGTGGCGGCGACGAACGCGATTCTCGTCGGTGTGGCCCTGGCCCTGCTCGGCGTACCGCTGGCCGTTCCCCTGGCCCTGCTCGAATTCACCGCCGCCTTCGTGCCCCTGATCGGTTCACCGATCGCCCTCGCCGTCGCCACGGTGGTCGCGCTCGCGTCCCAGGGCCCGCTGGTGGCAGCGGTGGTCCTCGGACTCATCGTGGTCATCGGCCAGATCGAGGGCCATCTGCTGCACCCCCTCGTCATGAGCTGGGCCGTCCGGCTGCACCCGCTGGTGGTGGCCGTCTCGGTCGTGGCGGGGGCGATCGCGGCGGGCGTGGTGGGGGCCGTGGTGGCGGTGCCGTTCGTGTCGGTGATCTGGTCGGTGTACACGACGCTGCGTGAGGCCACGAGCGCGGAAGTCTAGGCGTACCGCCGGTCCTCGCACCGTCCGCCCGGCCCAGCGACCGGACGGACCGACGGCCGGACGGACCGCCGTTGCTGTCACCCTTCCGCGGCCTCCCGGATCCGCGGCTCGAACTCCCGCCGTACGTAGGCGTCGAACGGCTCCGACAGCGCGCCGTCGATCACCCGCCGCACCTGGTGCCCCGCGGCGAACTCCTTGATCGCCGCGCGGGATTCGGGCCCCACGCCCCCGCCGATGATCAGCACCCCGAATTCCCGGGTCTCCAGCAGTTTCCGGGCCTCCTCGTCGGTGCTCACCCCCTCCGCGTCGAAGCCGTCCGCGCGCAGGGTGGCCAGCACCGCCGTCACCCTGGCGGGCGTCCTTCCCAGCACCAGTGTCCTCATGGCCGTCCCTCTCCCTTGCATCGGCGTCAACGCACCCGGCTTCACGATCTCAACCGGCCTTTCGCCGCGGCCCGCACGGCCTGCGAGGACTGCGGCGTCAGCTCGGTGAGGGTCGTGTCCACCAGCGTGCGGGCGTGGTCGGGGTCCAGCATGCCCGGGCGGAAGAGGATGCGGTACATCATCGGCGCCACCACGTGGTCGATGACGACGTCGACGGCGGGCACCGGCTCGCCCCGTTGGCTCGCGCGGCTGAGGACCAGGTCGCCCTGCTCGTAGGCGTACGGGTTGCACCGATCCGCGCGCGCCTGCTCACGACGGCTGAACACCGCCTGGTCCGCCACCACGCACTGACCTGCGAGGTCTACGAGCACCTCGCACCCCCCGTAGGGCCGGCCTCGCCGCATCCGTACCAGCCCGAACGAGCGCCTGCTCGGTGGCTGCCCGGCTGTTCGCCTGAGCGGCCGAACGCCCGCGATGCGTGCGGGCGAAACCCCTCACCGGCCTCTACGGTGTGCCATCGGAAGGCGCGGGTGGTGCAGGTGACAGCAGGTCAGCAGGGTGAGGCGGGCAGGACGCCCGACATTGCCGTCACCGCGGCCCGAGCGGGCGACATCGCCGCCGCGCGGCTCAAGGAACGGATCTACGCGACCCTCACCCTGACCGCTGTCGTGGTCGCCCTCGTCGAGACAGAGCACCCCGAGCACCTCGAATCCGCCCTCACGGTGGCCGTGACGGCGCTCGGCGTGTGGCTGGCCACCCTGGTCGCCGACGAGCAGTCCCACCGTGCGCTCACGGGGCGCAGCACCTCCCCGCAGGAACTTCGCACGGCCGTGTACGTCTCCAGTCCGCTGCTGCTGACCGCCGCGGGGCCACTGGTACTGATCGGGGTCTCGGCGCTCGGCGCCCTGGAGTTGGGCACCGCCCTTCTGATCAGCGCCGGCGTGGAGGTGGGCACCCTGTTCCTGTGGGGCTGGCGAAGCGGTCTGCGCATGGGCAACGGCCGGCTGAACGCCCTGTTCTCGGGCCTCGTCGACACCTTGATCGGTGTGGGCGTCGTCGCCGTGAAGCTCCTCGCCGGCCATTGAGCGGACCGTCGTGGTCGGAGACATTTCCGCGAGCCGGCCCCCGCCGCCCACAGCCGCGCCGGTGTCACGCCGCCGGCGTCGAGGCCGGCTCACCGACGCGGCCGTGAGCTGGTCAGGGTTCCCCGTGGGCCGGGGAACCCCCCGTCAGGGCAGGGTCCACTTCTGGTTGGCCCCGGCGTGGCAGGACCACAGGTGCACCGGCGTCCCGTCGTTCCAGGTGCCGCCGGACGCGTCGAGGCACTTGCCGGACTGCGGGTTACGGACGGTGCCGTCGGCCTGAGGTGTCCATCCCTGGGCGCCGGTGCCGTTGCACGTCCACAGCTGGATCCTCGTGCCGTCGGCGCTGCCGCCCCCGGAGACGTCCAGACACTTGCCCAGCGCCCTCAGCGTGCCGTCCGCGACGGTCCACCGCTGCGCGGTGCTGCCGTTGCACGTCCACACCTGGATCTTCGTGCCGTCCGCGGTCTGCGCCCCGTCGACGTCCAGGCACTTGCCGTTGACTCCCTTCACCTCACCCGCACGCGGCCCAGGAGTGGGACCGGACTGCTTGACACGGACGTTGCGGAAGGCCACGTCGTCGCCGTCGCCGTGGTTCTGGAGCCCGATGTACCCCTGGGCGAGGCTCCGCGCCGGGTCCGCGTTGGTGAAGTCGTTGATCTTGCGGCCGTTGAGGAAGAGCTCCAGCCGCTCCCCCGTGACACGGATCTCGTACGTGTTCCACTCACCCGGGGGATTCAGCGCGGCGTCGCGGGCGGCGAGGTCCGCCGACTTGAAGCCGTAGACCGAGCCGGTGGTGCGGTCGGGCGCGTCGGTGGCGTCGATCTGGATCTCGTAGCCGTTGTTCACCGCGGACCAGGGGTCGTCGGAGGCCGGGAAGCCCACGAACACGCCGGAGTTGTCGTCACCGGCCGCCTTCCAGTCGAGCTTCAGGGAGTAGTCGCCCTGGAGCTCGCGCGCCGAGTACCACAGCATCCCCAGCCCGCCGTGCGAGGTCAGCGTGCCGTCGGCGAGGGTGAAGCCACCCGGTCCCGCCTGCTTCCAGCCGTTGGTGTTCGAGCCGCTGAAGAGCGTCTGATAGCCCGTCTCCGGCCGGCAGTCGGCCTGTGTACGGTCCGCCACCCAGCGAATGCCGCCGAGGAGATGGCGGCGGAAGGCGGGCTCGCCGTACGACTCGTCGGTGTGCCCGCCGCCCGTGTAGAAGGCACGGCCGCCCTGGTAGTCCTTGCACCAGCTGATCGGGTGGTCGCCCGACATCGAGCCACCGCTGTAGCTGGACTCGTCCAGGGAAGCCAGGACGTGTGCGGTGGTGCGCGGGTTCGAGCGGTAGTTGTACCACTCGTCCGTGCGCTGCCAGGTCGCGCCCAGGTGCGCCGTGGCGTCGTGCGCCCGGTCCTCGACCTTCACGGTGGCGGACTGGACCGCGGGGTGCGACTGGAACAGAGCACCGGCCAGGCCCTCGTAGAAGGGCCAGTCGTACTCGGTGTCGGCGGCGGCGTGGATACCGACGTATCCGCCGCCGCCCTGGATGTACTGCTCGAAGGCGGTCTGCTGGGTGGCGTTGAGGACGTCCCCCGTGGTGGACAGGAAGACGACGGCCTCGTACCGGGCGAGGTTGCTTCCGGTGAAGGCGCCGGCGTCCTCGGTGGCGTCCACCGTGAAGTTGTTCGTGGCACCCAGGTCCTGCAGGGTCGCGATGCCCTCGTCGATGGAGGAGTGCCGGAAGCCGGCCGTCTTGGAGAAGACGAGCACCTCGTAGGCGGGGTCCGCCGCGGGTGCCGCCGCCGGGACCGAGATGCCGGTGCTGTCGGCCTGGTCCGCGGAGCCGGTCCGGGCCATCGCGTGCGGTGTCCCGGCCAGCAGGGCTGCCCCGAGGAGTGCCGTGGCCGCTCTCAGTGTGATGCGCATGTGTGTCACCGCCTTTCTGTCAGGGGAGGGTCCACTTCTGGTTGGCCCCGGCGTGGCAGGTCCACAGGTGTACCGCCGTGCCGTCGTTCCAGGTGCCGCCGGACGCGTCGAGGCACTTGGCGGACTGCGGATTGCGGACGGTGCCGTCCGCCTGCGGGGTCCACACCTGCGCCGCGGTGCCGTTGCACGTCCACAGCTGGATCCTCGTGCCGCCGGCGCTGCCGCCCCCGGAGACGTCCAGGCACTTGCCCAGGGCCCTCAGCGTGCCGTCCGAGACGGTCCAGGTCTGGGCGGTGCTGCCGTTGCAGGTCCACACCTGGATCTTGGTGCCGTCCGCGGTCTGCGCCCCGTCGACGTCCAGGCACTTGCTGTTGACCCCGCGTACGGGGCCGGAGCGCGTGGTCGTGGCGGGGGTGAGGGAGAACTCGTCGACGTCGAAGAGGGAGCCGGCGCCGCCCTTGAACACCAGGTACAACGTGGTCGAGCCGCTGGGCCTGTCGACGAGGGGCGTGGTCACGTCCTGGAAGGTCTCCCAGCCGCCGGTCACCGGCACGGTGGCGGTGCCGAGCAGGGTACCGGTCGTCGATCCGGCCCGGACCTCGATCGTCCCTCCGGTCCCGGCGGACGAGACCCGCGCGGTGAACTGGTTCGCGTTGCCCAGCGCGTACGGCTTGAACGAGATCCAGTCACCGTTCTCGATGTGGCCGACCGTCCTGCCGCCGTGCGCGGGGGCGTGGGAGACGACCTGGACGCCGGCCGAGTCGCCGTAGTGCTCCGCCTGGCGGTGGGAGGGCTGGATGACGTGCTGGTCGTGCGTGGTGAGCGCCGGCTGACCGCCCGCTCCCTTGTCGGTGTACTCGGCGTCGAGCACTCCGAAGAGGTTGGCGTCCGGGTCGTGCTCCCCGTCGGCCGACGTCTGCAGTGTGCCGGAGCAGCCGGTCGCCGAGGTCTGCGGGTGGCCGTGGCTGTCGTGCCCGATGATGAAACTGACCTTGACCTTGGAGCAGTCGACGGTGCCGTCCTCGGGGTCGGTGACCGTGACCCTGAAGGGGATCGCAGCGCCGAAGTCGTAGATGCTGCCGTCGGCCGGCAGGTCCAGTCGGACCGTGGGCGCGGTGTTGCCCACGGTGATCGGCACGGAGGCGGTGCCGGACCTGCCGGTGGAGTCGGTCACCGTGAGGGTCGCCGTGTACTGCCCGTTGGCGTTGTACGTGTGAGCCGGGTCGGCCGCCGTCGAGGTGCCGCCGTCGCCGAACCTCCAGGAGTAGCTGAGGGCGTCGCCGTCCGGGTCGGAGGTGCCCGCGGAGGAGAACGTCACGCTCAGCGGCGCCTTGCCCGAGGTCACGTTCGCCTTGGCCTGGGCAAGGGGCGCGCGGCCCCCGGTGATGTGCTCGATCCGGTAGAGGGCGGAGTTCTCGTCGCCGTTGAAGTAACCGGTGCCGTAGTCCAGGACGTACAGCGCGCCGTCAGGACCGAAGGCCATGTCCATCACCTGGGTGCCGGTCCAGGGGAAGGCGTTGATGGACTGGACCGTGCCGTCGCCGCCGCTCTCGATCCGCTTGATCCAGCGTCGGCCGAACTCGCCGGCGAAGTAGTCGCCGTCGAACTCCTGGGGGAACTTGACCTCCGAGGTGGAGGACGCGTCGTAGCGGTAGACGGGCCCGCCCATGGGTGACTCGGAGCCGCCTCCGAACTCCGGTACCGAGCCGCCGTTGTACGGGATCCAGGCGGGCTGGGCGGGCGGCAGGTCGGTGAGACCGGTGTTGCGGGGCGAGGTGTTCCTCGGTGCCGCGCAGTTGAACGCGGAGCCCGAGGTGCCGCCGGCGAAGTCGTGGTCCACGTAGGCGTCGTTCTTGCCGGTGCAGTACGGCCAGCCGTAGTTGCCGGCCTTGGTGATCCGGTTGAACTCGACCTGCCCCTCGGGGCCCCGTGCCGGGTTGGCCGAGCCCGCGTCGGGTCCGTAGTCACCCAGGTACACGATGCCCGTGGCCTTGTCGACGCTCATCCGGAACGGGTTGCGGAAGCCCATCGCGTAGATCTCGGGTCGCGTCCTGGCGGTGCCGGGCGCGAAGAGGTTGCCGCTCGGGACCGTGTAGGAGCCGTCGGCGTTGACCTTGATGCGCAGCACCTTGCCGCGCAGGTCGTCGGTGTTGCCGGAGGAGCGCTGGGCGTCGAAGGCCGGGTTGCGGTTCGCGCGCTCGTCGATCGGGGTGTAGCCGTCGGACTGGAACGGGTTGGTGTCGTCGCCCGTCGACAGGTACAGGTTGCCCGCACCGTCGAAGTCGATGTCGCCGCCGACGTGGCAGCACAGGCCGCGGGAGGCGGGGACGTCGAGGATCTTCTTCTCACTGGCGACGTCCAGCGTGCCGTCGGTCCTCAGGACGAAGCGGGAGAGCCGGTTGACGCCGTCGAACGGGGCGAAGTCGGCCGCGGTGCCCTCCGCGGGGGCGTCCCCGCCCGGTGTGCTCAACTTCGGGGCGTAGTACAGGTACACGTATCGGTTCGTGGCGAAGGCCGGGTCCGCCGCTATGCCCTGGAGGCCCTCTTCGTCGTGGGCGTAGACGTCGAGCTTGCCCGCCACCTTCGTGTTGCCGACCGCGTCGGTGAGGCGGACGGTGCCGTCGCGGGAGGTGTGCAGGACGGAGCGGTCGGGCAGGACCGCCAGCGTCATCGGCTCGCCCATCTCGGCCACGCCCTTGGCGAGGGTGACCTGCTGGAATTCCGGTGCCGCCGCCTTCGCGGGCCGGCCCGCGTCCTCCCCGGCGGCGCCCGCGGGGACGGCGGGCAGAACGAGACCGACGGTGCCTGCCACCGTCGGTACGAGCCAGCGAAGGAGTCTGCGTCTTAACGGGCTTGTGCGCACAGGTGCCTCCCGGAGGTGGGGGTAGCGACAGGGCCGAGCGGACCTGCCGTGGGAGTACGGGGCGCGCGCCGTCGCGCCATGACACACCGGCCGCGCTGTGTGACGGGCGTGTCACAAGGAAGTTAGCGGCGTTCGTTCCGGGACGTAAGTCCTTTTGTCCAAGATCTCGTTACTTCTTCCCGGGCGCGGACAAAGTGCCCCCACCGTTCACCACCGGAAAGTCCTGCCGCCCTGGCGCGCGCCTCCGGGCCGCTCGACCGACCGACCGCCAGAAGGTTGCCTCGCTGGACTGAGGTTTCCGTCACATCAGATGTGACCAGTTCCGCCCGGTTCCGTGTGGAGACTTTGCGAAGGACGCTGGTAATTTGAGAGCGCCGCGATACCCCGCGAGGTCGGGGAGGGGGAGTCAGGATTTGCGGCCGCTGCTGCGGCAACAACATCCCACCTCGTACGTCCGTACGGTCTGCCTGCGCGAGCAAGATGAAGTGCGGAGGGAGGCACATTCGTGGCCCAGGGAGGGCAGGGGGGACGCGATCAGGCCGGCGACGAGGAGCCTCTGGAGCCTGACGTCACCATGCAGTTGAAGGTCCCGCCACCACCACCGCGGCCCGCCGCGGACGAGACCATGCAACTGCGCGTACCCGAAGGCGGAATACCCGACGGGTCCGACATATCCGCGACTTCCGGTGTACCCGACGAGATATCCGATGATCCCGGCACGGACTCCGCCGCGTCCGGCATGTCCGGCAAGTCCACCCGTCGCCGCCGCAAAGCCCCCCGCCCCTCCCCCGCAGCCCGCCTCACCACGGTCCTCGGCCCCCGCTTCGCCGTCGCGCTCGGCTTCCTGGCCGCCCGCCTCGGCCCCCTCGCCACCCGCCTCAGCCCCTACGCCCGCCGACTGCGCCCGTTGTACCCCCGGCCGGGCCGCACCGGGTGGCGCCGCTGGATCCCCTCCTGGCGCCAGTCCGTCGGCGGCGTCCTCGCCTCCCTAGGGCTGAGCACGCTGTTCCTGGTCGTCGCCTATGCCGCCACCGACATCCCGGACAACCTCAACACCTACGCCACCCAGCAGGACAACGTGTACTTCTGGGCCGACGGCACCCCGATGGCCCGCACCGGCTGGGTGCAGCGGCAGGCGATGCCGCTGAAGGACGTCCCCGAGGACGTCCGCTGGGCGGTGCTCGCCGCCGAGAACGAGAGCTTCTACAGCGACCCCGGCATCTCCTTCAAGGGCATCACCCGCGCCCTGTTCCGCACCCTCGGCCGGGGCGACACCCAGGGCGGCTCGACCATCACCCAGCAGTACGTCAAGAACGTCTACCTCAACCAGGACCAGACGCTCACCCGCAAGGTCACCGAGGCGATGATCGCCCTCAAGCTGGACAACAGGATGAGCAAGGACGAGATCCTGGAGAGCTATCTCAACACCAGCTGGTTCGGCCGCGGCACCTACGGCATCCAGCGCGCCTCCCAGGCCTACTACGGCAAGGACGTCAGCGAACTCGACGCCAGCGAGGCAGCCTTCCTCTCGTCCCTGCTCAAGGGCGCCGGCCTGTACGACCCCACGCTCAGCCGGGCCAACCACGACCGGGCCGTGGAACGCTGGTCGTGGATCCTCGACCGCATGGTGGCGATCGGCAAGCTGTCGCCGCAGGAGCGCGCCAAGTACAAGACGTTCCCCGAGCCGCTGAAGAGCAACCCGTTGTACGACACCGGCGAGCAGAGCGACTACCTGGTCGAACTCGCCTCGCAGTACGCCAAGAAGACCGCGCGCATCTCGGACAAGGACTTCGACCTCGGCGGCTACCAGATCTACACGACCTTCGAGAAGCACCGCGAGGCGCAGCTCACCGAAGCCGTCACCAAGGCCCGCGAGCAGGCCAAGAAGGATCACCCGAAGCTTGCCGGGACCGCCCACTACGGCGCCGCCTCCATCGCCTCGGACGGCCGGATCCTCGCCGTCTACGGCGGCCCCGACCACCGTACGCAGGGATACAACGAGTCCAACGCCACCACCGTGCCCGCCGGTTCGGCGTTCCTGCCGTTCGTCTACGCCGCCGGTCTGGAGCACGGGGTGCGCAAGTCCCGCGACGGCGAGGTCACGAAGGTGACCGGGGAGTCCCTCTACAACGGCGACGACGGCGTGCCCGTCACTACGCCCGAGGGCCCGTACTGGGACCGCAGCGGCCGCAAGGTCGCCGCGCGCAACGACGACGGCAAGTCCTACGGGCAGATCTCCCTGCACCAGGCGCTCGCGCAGTCCGTCAACACTCCGTTCATGCAGCTGGGCATGGACACCGGTCTGGAGAAGGTGCGCTCCACCGCCGAGGCCGCCGGGCTGCTGTCCTCCAGCATCGGCGCCCAGGTGCCCGCCCTGTCCACCGGCAGCTCCACGCCCAGCGCCATCCGCATGGCCAGTGGCTACGCCACCTTCGTCGCCGACGGCATGCACACCGAGCCCTACTCGGTGCGCAGGATCACCCACAACGGCGACAAGGTCGCCCTCACCGCGGCGCCCGACCGCCGCGCCATGAGCGCCGAAACCGCCCGCGAGGTCCAGTCCGCCCTCACCGACGCCTTCCGCACCGCCCACCCTGAGGCCGCTCCCGCCGACGCCGAGGTCGCCGGAAAGGTGGGCACGACCGAGGACGACACCGCCGCCTGGTACGTCGGCAGCGCCAAGAAGGTGGCCACGGCGGTCGTCGTCTACCGCATCGATCTGAAGAAGAGCCTCGAACCCCTGCCGCTCCAGGGCCTGGACGGGACGGAATCCGCAACCGAGAGTGTCCCGTACGGCATCTGGTCACGTGCCATGAGTCCGCTCGACTGACCACCGGAGCGACCGGCACCGCCCAGCCCCTGTCCCCGAGAGATTGAGCCGCAAGATGAAACAGCCGTCGGGCCGCCGCCGCAAGGCCCGAGCTTCCCGCCGTCCCGCCGCCCGTCCGGGTTTCATCACCCTGGCGGCGTTCCTCGTCGTGACCTCCCTGGTCGCGGGATACCTGGTGCTCTCCCGCACCGGCAACACCGCCGCGACCGCCTCGGCCAACGACCAGAACCGGCAGAACGCGGGCGCACGGGCGACCGAGGAGCCGTGGGACGGCAAGACCAAGGTGATCGGCGACGGCTCCACGTCCTACACCGGCCCGCAGAAGGACCAGTTGAAGCCGGTACCGCTCAAGCCCGGCGAGAAGCCGCCCCAGTTCGTGGTCTTCTCCTGGGACGGCGCCCTCCAGGGTGACGACGAGCTGTTCTCGCACTACCGGAAGATGGCCAAGGAGTACAACGCCCACATGACCTTCTTCCTCACGGGCATCTACCTGGTGCCCAAGAGCAAGAAGGACCTCTACTCCCCGCCGCAGCACGACAAGGGGACCGCGGCGATCAGCTTCCCCACCGACGAGCACATACGCACCACGCTGGAGCAGCTCGGCGGCGCCTGGGAGGACGGCAACGAGATCGGCACCCACTTCAACGGCCACTTCTGCGGCGCGCGGGGCGGCGGCGACTGGAGTGTCGCGGAGTGGAAGAGCGAGATCGACCAGTTCTTCGGCTTCGTGGAGAAGTGGAAGACCAACACGGGGTACACGGACCTCGACCCGCTGCCCTTCGACATCAAGAAGGCGGTCACCGGCGGCCGCGCGCCCTGTCTGGAGGGCCAGGAGAACCTGCTGAAGGCGGCCAAGGACTACGGCTGGCGCTACGACGCCAGCTCCGCGGGCGACTTCCAGATCTGGCCGACGAAGAAGAACGGCATCTGGGACTTTCCGCTCCAGATGCTCCCGTACGAGGGCGGCAAGTACCAGGGCCTGTCCATGGACTTCAACTTCCTCTACAACCAGTCCGACGGTGAGACCGACGGCGACCCGGCCATGTACCCGCAGTGGCAGCAGGAGACCGTCGACGCGTACATGGCCGGCTTCAACCGCGTCTACTTCGGCAGCCGGGCACCGCTGTTCATCGGCAACCACTTCGAGGAGTGGAACGGCCGCATCTACATGAACGCCGTCGACGAGGTCATCAAGACCGTCTGCACCAAGAAGGACGTCAAGTGCGTCTCCTTCCAGGAGCTCGCCGCCTGGATGGACGCGCAGAAGCCGGCCACGCTGGAGCGGCTGCGCAGCCTCGACCCGGCGCAGTCCCCGGACTGGTCCACGGTCGTGCAGTGACCGCCGCCGCCCGGCGGGGCGGGCGGGGATGACAGTCCGGTAACTCCCGCCCCGTCAGGGGTGCAACCCCCTTCACACCGGCCACACACGCCATGCAAGGATGCCGCTTACCTCGGCATACCTCGCCGGGGGAAGAGGGGAACTTCAGTGAAGTCAAGGAAATTGAGCCGTACGCGGCGTCGCGCGTCGATACTCACGGCGGCCGCCGCCTCGGTCGCCGCGGGCGCGGCGCTGCTGCCCAACTGGAGCGCGGGCGCGTCCGCCCCGGCCGAGCCCGAGGTGGACGCCAGGACGAAGGCCACGTTCCAGCGTCTGGCCGACGCGGTCTTCACCGACCGCACCAACGCCCTGGTCGAAGAGCCCGGCAAGGGCGAGAAGCCGCTGATCGACCGTTTCTCCGGTGAGGTCGCGGTCTCCTCCGGGACCGCGCGCACCGAGGACAACGCCGTGGACCAGCTCGGCGACCGCAAGGACGGACTCGCCCGGCTCGGCGAGAAGTACAGCGCGGCGAACACCTCCGTCACCCTGAACCAGACCAGCGTCAAGGGCCGCAACGCCGTCGTCAAGGTCACCGAGACCACGACGCTGACGTACGAGAAGGTCCGCGGCGACGAGCCGAAGACGACCGGGTTCCAGGCGCACCACCAGCTGACCTTCAAGGCGGACCGGGACGGCAACTGGCGGCTGACGGGCATCCGGGAGTCCGACGACGGCGGTCTCGCGATCAACCAGACGGCCACGCCGAGCGTCGCGGCCGCCACCAAGGCCAAGGCGGGCAACACGACGCCGTCGGCCCCGCGTGCGGCCACCACGCGGCCCGCGCCGTCCAACCCGAAGAACTTCACCGCGAGCGGCTACGACTACAAGGCGATGGCCGCCTACGCGGAGAAGTACTGGAGCAACTACAACCCGGCCTACCCGAACTTCAACGGGCAGGGCGCGGGCGGTGACTGCACCAACTTCGTCAGCCAGTCCCTGAAGGCGGGCGGCTGGAAGCACGTGCCCGGCTACGTGTACGACTACACCCGGTGGTTCGGCACCGCCGACATCCAGTCGCACTCGTTCGTCGGCGTCAACGAGTGGTCCTGGTTCGCGCAGAACTCCAAGCGCGTCACCAGCCTCGCCAACGTCTACCAGATGGACGTCGGCGATGTGCTCCAGGTCGACTTCGACAAGGACGGGTCCAAGGACCACACGATGATCGTCACGTACCGCAGCCAGCAGGGTGTGCCGTACCTGACGTACCACTCGACCAACACGTACCGCCGGTCGGTGGCGAGCGTCATCGCGTCGTACCCGAACGCCGCGTACTACGCCTACCGCACCTGATCGGCGTCGTGCGCCCGCTTCCGCCGCCCCGGCCTTCTCCTGGCCGGGGCGGCGGTCTGCGTCGGGGCCTTGAGGACCACACGCTCGACGCGGGCCGGCCGAACGGCCGGCGGCGGGCCGCACGCGGTCGTGGTCAGGCAGCGCGGAGCGCCTCGATGCCGTACTCCCAGAGCCGGTCCGCGGCCTCCGGGTCCAGCGCGTGGGCGGCCACACCTCCGGGCCGGTCCTCGGCGCCCCGGACGGTCCGCGCCTCCTGGTTGTCCTCGAAGTAGCGGCCGGTGACGCCCTTCAGCAGAGGTGAGGCGGCCAGCAGGACGGAGGTGGCGGCCCCCTGCTCGGGAGTCTTGTAGTACGGCAGCGGCTTCACGTTGCCCTCGCCGTCCATCACGCCGAACGCGCGCATGGTGTCGTCGTCGAGGTGCCGCTGCAGGCCGGTGAGGATGTATCCGGGGTTGAGCGCGTTGGCCGTGATCCCGTCGGCCGCCCAGCGGCGGGCTCCCACCGCGAACAGGACGTCGGCGGACTTGGACTGCCCGTAGGCCGCCCAGGGGTCGTACGGCCGGCGCGCGAAGTGCGGATCCTCGAAGTCGAACGGCACGCCGAGATGGGCGCCGGAGCTGACGACGACGATGCGGGCGGTGCCGGCGTCCCGCAGAGCCGCGTACAGGCCGGTGGCCAGGGCGAAGTGGCCGAGGTAGTTGGTCGCCAGCTGCATCTCCCAGCCGCCCGGGGTCAGAGTCCGGGTCGGAAGGGCCATGATCCCGGCGTTCGCGACGAGGATGTCCAAGGGCCCCCGCCAGGCTCGCGCGAAGGCGTCGACCGAGGCCGGATCGGACAGATCGAGGGCCTCAACGCGCACCCGGCCCCCGCCGCCGGCGGCGGCCAGCTCCTTGACGAGCGGTTCGGCGGACCCCGGGCGGCGGGTGGCGACCGTGACCTCCGCGCCGGCGGCGGCCAGGGCCCGGACGGTCTCGGCGCCGATGCCCGAGGCACCGCCGGTCACCACGGCACGCACACCGGTGAGATCCACGCCGTCGATCACCTCCTGCGCGCGGGCGTGGGAGGGGAAGGGAGTGGTCAGAAGGGCGGAGTCGGTCCGTGCGTGCCTGTCGGCCTGGGGATTCGTCGTCATACGTTCACGCTACGACGAGCGGACTGGACGCTCTATGATCGAGAGTCTCTCCTTCTTTAGTCACCGTCCGAACTGGGGGTGGTCATGGATCCGCTTGAGGATGTGCTGACCCTGCTGGAGACGCGCAGTCGTCTGTCCTCGGGTCTCACGGCGGGCGGACGCTGGGCCGTGCGGTTCGACGCCCCCGAAGCGGTGAAGTTCAATGCCGTCCGGCGCGGCTCCTGCCTGCTGGAGGTCGACGGGATCGACGAGCCGATCGAACTGGCCGAGGGCGACTGCTACCTGCTCACACAGCAGCGCCCCTTCACGCTGCGCAGCGATCCGGAGGCCGATCCCGTCCATGCCGGCACCGTGTTCGCCCGGGCCGGGGGCGGCATCGCCAGGGCGGGCCGGGGCGACGACGTGTATCTCATCGGCGGCGCCTTCTCCTTCGGGACCCGCGCACAGGAGCTGCTGCTCGACAGGCTCCCGCCGGTCGTGCACGTACCGGCCGGCACCCGGCACGCGGAGACCGTGCAATGGGCGCTGACCTCGATCGACCAGGAGCTGACGCATCAGCCGATGGGTTCCGCCCTGGTGGCGGAACACCTCGCCTTCGTCATGCTCGTCCATGTGCTGCGGCTGCACCTCGCGCGCGAGCCGCATGCGGTGTCCGGGTGGCTGGCGGGGCTCAGGGATCCCGTGGTCGCCACGGCGCTGACCTCGCTGCACAGCGATCCGGCGCGGCCCTGGACCGTGGCCGAACTGGCGGGCGCCGCCGCGGTGTCCCGGTCCACTTTGGCGTCCCGCTTCAAGGCCACGGTCGGCCAGGGACCGCTGGAGTACCTCACGCGGTGGCGCATCGAACTCGCGGCCCGGCAGCTGCGACAAGGCGGTGCGACCCTCGCCTCCATCGCCCACTCAGTGGGATACGGCTCCGAAAGCGCCCTCAGCGTCGCCTTCAAGAGGGTCCTGGGAATGTCCCCGGGCGACTACCGCAGGCACCCGACGACGCCCTGACGCCGTCGAGGTGCGGCTCAGCCCGGGGCGAGGACACAGCGCGTCTGCCCGGAACCGGCCGACCGCGTACGCGTTGGGTCACGTCTCCTCCTCCATCCGGATCGCCGACTTCAGGTCCTCGAACGCCTTCTCCCTGTCGCCTACGTTGGACTCGATGAGGGCGGTGGCGATGGCGTCCAGCTTGCGCTGGATCGCCCGCTCCGCCCGTTGCTCGGAGTTCTTCAGCAGCGCGAGCAGCAGCAGGGTCACGGCCGTCATGCACTCACCGGCGAAGACCTTCCACTCCAGAGCGACGCTCGACAGATGGGTGAACACCACTCCGGCGACCAGGGCCAGACAGAGGATGTAGAACAAGGGCGAGCTGGTGAACAACGAGGCCGCCTCGGCGAATCGTTCGAACGGTCCACGCTTGCCACCGCCACGATCGGCAGGGTGTTGCAATGCCATGCCGCCACCTTCCCTCGAAGTTCGGAGTGCACTTTCTTGCCGAAGCGGCAACCGGACTCGCGCCCGGCCGGCCGCCCCAGAAGGATCACCGTGCAGCGCCCTCGGCCGGAGCGCGGCAGCAGCGACACCGGCCGTCCCATCGGCTCCCCGGGAGGATCCATGCCCCACACGAACGCCGCCGAGCTCACGCACCGCCTGCTGCCCTCCCCCGCCGGCCGGATCCATCTGGTCGAGCAGGGCAGCGGTCCGCTGGTCCTGCTCGTACACGGCTTCCCGGAGTCCTGGTACTCATGGCGCCACCAGTTGCCCGCCCTGGCCGCGGCCGGCTACCGAGCGGTCGCCGTGGACGTCCGCGGTTACGGACGCTCCTCCCGGCCCGAGGCGGTGGACGCGTACCGGATGCACCACCTGGTGGAGGACAACGCCGCGGTGGTGCACGCCCTGGGCGAGCGGACCGCGGTGGTCGTCGGCCACGACTGGGGCGCCGCCATCGCCGCGAACTCGGCACTGATGCGCCCCGACGTCTTCCGCGCGGTCGGCCTGCTCAGCGTGCCCTACGCCCCGCGCGGCGGGCCCAGGCCCAGCGAGGTCTTCACCCAGCTCGGCGGGCCGGACCAGGAGTTCTACGTCTCCTACTTCCAGCGGCCCGGCCGTGCGGAGGCGGAGATCGAGCCCGACGTGCGCGGCTGGCTCGCGGGCATCTACGCCGCCCTGTCCGCCGACACCATGCCCGCGCCCGGCGCGCCGGACCCGCACTTCCTCAGCCGCGGCGGACGCCTGCGCGACCGGTTCCCGGCGGCCCGGCTGCCGTCCTGGCTGAGCGAACGCGACCTGGACTTCTACGCCGAGGAGTTCGAGCGGACCGGTATGGCAGGGGCGCTGGCCCGCTACCGCAACATGGACCGCGACTGGGAGGACCTCGCCGACTACGACGGCGCCCCGATCACCCAGCCGTCGCTGTTCGTGGGCGGCGCCCAGGACGCCTCCACCACCTGGCTCGCCGACGCGGTCCAGGCGTACCCCACGACTCTGCCCGGCCTGGTCGCCTCGCACATCCTGGAGGGCTGCGGTCACTGGATCCAGCAGGAACGCCCTCAGGAGATCAACCGGCTCCTGGTCGAGTGGCTCGCGTCGCTGCCCGCCTGACGCGACGCGGCGTCAGGGCCGGGGCGCGCCGGACTTCCGGGTGAGGCGCCGGCGCAGGGTGCCGGCGAAGTCCTCCGCGCGCGCCAGTTGCGTCCGCAGATCCGCGACACGCTGCTGCGCGGCTTCCTCGAAGCCGCGCAGCCGCTCCAGGAGTTCCTCCCGCTCCCCGGTGGGCACGTCGTCGACGTCGAGGCGGTCGGTGGCGGCCAGCAGCTCGCGCATCTGCTCCAGGGTGAAACCCAGCGGCTTCATACGGCGGATGACCATCAGGCGCGCGACATCCGACTCGGTGTACAGACGGAAGCCGCCCTGGGAGCGGGCGGAGGGGACGACGAGGCCCGTCTCCTCGTAGTGCCGGATGGTGCGCAGGGACAGTTCGGTGCGCGCGGCGACCTCCCCGATCTGCATGTGCTTGTCGTCCATGTCCTGCCCCTGGCCTCCGGTCGTTCCGGCGGGCCCGGCCCCCGCGGACCCCACCCGTCTCTACCCTAACGTTAGGGTAGAGTCACCGGAGGTGAGGGCCTCATCGGCGCTGCCCTCCCTCGTGTGTGTGAAGGGCCCCCGCCCGCCACCGCCCCCCTCTCGCCCCGGCCCGCCCTGCCCCGGGGTTGCACCCGACCCCGACAGGTAGCGTCTCCCTTGTCTTCTTCGTCCCCCCTGCCTTCCTCGTCCTCCCCGTCCTCCTCGCCCCTGCTCCCACCCGCCGCGCGGCTGCGCGGACTGCGCCCGGACTGGCTGCGCGACCCGAAGGTCTGGCGCACCGAGGTGCTGGCCGGGCTGGTCGTGGCGCTCGCGCTGATCCCGGAGGCGATCTCCTTCTCGATCATCGCCGGGGTCGATCCCGCGATCGGGCTGTTCGCCTCGTTCACCATGGCCGTCACCATCGCGGTCGTCGGTGGCCGACGAGCGATGATCTCCGCCGCCACCGGTGCCGTCGCACTGGTGATCGCGCCCCTGAACCGTGAGCACGGGCTCGGTCATCTGGTCGCCGCGGTGATCCTCGCGGGCGTCTTCCAGGTGATCCTCGGCGCGGTGGGCGTCGCGAAGCTGATGCGGTTCATTCCGCGCTCGGTGATGGTGGGCTTCGTCAACTCGCTGGCCATTCTCATCTTCCTGGCACAGGTACCCGAGCTGACCGACGTGCCCTGGCCGGTGTATCCGCTGGTCGCTGCCGGGCTGGCGTTGATGGTGCTCTTCCCGAGGGTGACCACCACGGTCCCGGCGCCCCTCGTGTCGATCGTGATCCTCACCGTCGTCACGGTGGCGGCCGGCATCGCGGTGCCCACCGTGGGCGACAAGGGCGAACTGCCCTCCTCGCTGCCGATGCCCGGACTGCCGGACGTGCCGTTCACCGTGGACACCCTGACGACCGTCGCCCCGTACGCCTTCGCGATGGCGCTGGTCGGGCTGATGGAGTCGCTGATGACGGCGAAGCTCGTCGACGACATCACCGACACGCAGTCGAACAAGACGCGGGAGTCGATCGGGCAGGGCATCGCCAACATCGTGACCGGCTTCTTCGGCGGCATGGGCGGCTGCGCCATGATCGGCCAGACAATGATCAACGTGAAGGTCTCCGGTGCCCGTACCCGCCTGTCCACGTTCCTCGCCGGGGCCTTCCTGATGGTGCTGTGCATCGTCTTCGGTCCGATCGTGTCCGACATCCCCATGGGCGCCCTGGTCGCGGTGATGGTCATGGTGTCGTTCGCGACCTTCGACTGGCACTCCGTCGCGCCCAGGACGCTGAAGCGGATGCCGGCCGGCGAGATCGCGGTCATGGTGATCACCGTCGCGGTCGTGGTCGCGACCCACAACCTCGCCATCGGTGTCGTCGTCGGCTCGGTCACGGCGATGGTGGTCTTCGCCCGGCGGGTCGCCCATTTCGCCGAGGTCACGGCCGTCGTCGACCCCGACGGCAGGACGGCCGTGTATCGCGTGACGGGCGCGCTGTTCTTCGCCTCCTCCAACGACCTGGTCCAGCAGTTCAACTACAAGGACGACCCGGAGCGGATCGTCATCGACCTGTCCGCTGCCCATGTCTGGGACGCCTCGTCCGTCGCGGCGCTGGACGCCGTCGAGACCAGGTACGCGCGGCGCGGCAAGGTCGTCGAGATCACCGGCCTGAACGAGCCCAGCGCCCGCATCCACGGCGAGCTCACCGGCGAGCTCACCGGCGGGCACTGACACCCGATCGGTTGCCGATCCGCGGGATCGCGTTTCCCGTACAGGGGCGGGTGGGCACTCGTGCGCACGTCCGGACCCGCACGGGAGGCAGGAGGCCGACGTGACCGACCCACAGCACACTCGCCAGAACCCGGTGACCCAGCACCCGACGCCGGAGTTCCCGGCGCAGGATCAACCCCACCCGGGCTGGACCGGCCCGATGGACCCACCCCCGGACCACGGTGAGGAGTCCTACCGCGGCGCCGGTCGCCTGGCGGATCGCAGGGCCGTCATCACGGGCGGGGACTCCGGCATCGGGCGGGCGGTTGCGCTCGCCTTCGCCCGCGAGGGCGCGGACGTGCTGTTCACCCACCTGCCGGAGGAGGAGAACGAGGCGCGCGAGACGTCCCGGCTGGTCGAGGACGCCGGCCGCAAGGCGGTCGCGGTCGCCTGCGACATCCGCGACGAGGAGAACTGCCGGGCGCTGATCGAGCGGGCGGTCGCCGAGTTCGGCCGGATCGACGTACTGGTGAACAACGCCGCCTACCAGATGTCGCAGCCGGACGGCATCGAGGCCGTCACGACCGAGCAGTTCGACCGGGTCATGCGCACCAACCTGTACGGGATGTTCTGGCTGACGAAGTTCGCCGTGCCCCACATCCCGGAGGGCGGCAGTGTCATCAACTCCACGTCCGTGCAGGCGTACAAGCCCAGCCCCCACCTGCTGGACTACGCGATGACCAAGGGCGCGATCGTGACCTTCACCCAGGGCCTGGCCCAGATGCTCGTGGAGCGTGGGATCCGGGTGAACGCGGTTGCGCCGGGGCCGGTGTGGACGCCCCTGATCCCCGCGACGCTGCCCGACACGGCGGAGTTCGGCAAGCAGAGCCCGCTGGGCCGCCCGGCGCAACCGGCCGAGTTGGCACCGGCGTACGTCTTTCTGGCCTCCCAGGAGGCGAGCTTCGTCACTGCGGAGATCCTCAACGCCACGGGCGGCACACCGCTGCCCTAGGCAGGGCACCGAGGACCTGCCGCAGGACTCACTCGCGATGCGTCACCTCACTCCTCGTGCGCCTGCTCCCGCCCCGCGCGCAGATGCTCGTCGCACCAGTGCCGGGCGGTGCCCGCGACGTCCTCCAGCGCCCCGGGTTCCGCGAACAGGTGGCCGGCGCCGGGCACGACATGAATGGCGTGCGGGGCGTCCAGACGACCGGCCGCCTCCCGGTTGAGCCGCAGCACCTCATGGTCCTCACCCCCGACGATCAGCAGCACCGGCGCCCGTACGGCACCCAGCGCCTCGCCCGCCAGGTCGGGCCGTCCGCCCCGCGACACCACGGTCAGCACACGGTCCGGGCGTTCGGCGGCCGCGACCAGGGCGGCAGCGGCACCGGTGCTGGCGCCGAAGACGACGATCGGGAGCCTCTGGGCGTCGGGCTGCGTGTCCAGCCAGTCGATGGCGGCGACCAGCCGGCGGCCCAGGAACGGGATGTCGAACCGGTGCTCGCCCGTCAGCGCGTCATGCCGTTCCTCCCGTTCACTGAGCAGATCCATCAGCAGCGTGCCCATCCCGGCCGCGCGCAGCTCGGCGGCGACCATCCGGTTGCGCGGGCTGTGCCGGGAACTGCCGCTGCCGTGCGCGAACAACACCACCGCGTGCGCGGACGCCGGGACGACGAGGTCGCCCGGGAGCATCGCGCTGTCGGTGGGCACCAGAACCATGTCGGAAATCATCGACATCAACTTCTTCCCCGGCCCGCCGGCCCTGCGAATCGATGCATCGACTTCTCTCCCCTCGCGTACCCTCCCTGACGCCGCACCAGCCGAACCAGGTCACCAAAAGGTCTCTCCGTCCCGGAAAAGTGCGTTCACCCATGTCAGCGCACGCTCTGCTACGGATTCGGCCTGGCAAAGAGAGAGCGCAGCGCTCCTGAGACGAGGAGGCCCGCAGCATGCTCCTGTTCACCTTCGGTAAGGGATTGGCTATATTGAGTTACTACCATTCCGCGATCGAAAGCGGTTGAGCATGGCGGTGGCACAGAGGACCGACATCGCTGCGGAGGAGCCGCTCGCTCTGCCGGTCAATTCGCACAACGAGTGGGACCCGCTGGAGGAGATCATCGTCGGCCGCCTGGAGGGCGCGACGATTCCTTCCGGACATCCGGTCGTGACCTGCAACATTCCGCCCTGGGCGGCGCGGTTCCAGCGGCTCGCGGCCGGTTTCAAGTATCCGGACGTCCTGATCGAGCGGGCGCAGCAGGAGCTCGATCAGTTCATCGCCCTCCTGGAGTCGCTCGACGTCACGGTCAAGCGTCCGGACGCCGTGGACCACAAGCGGCGCTACGGCACTCCCGACTGGTCGTCACGGGGATTCTGCAACACCTGCCCGCGCGACAGCATGCTGGTGATCGGCGACGAGATCATCGAGACGCCGATGGCATGGCCGTGCAGGTACTTCGAGACCCACTCCTACCGCGCGATCCTCAAGGACTACTTCCGGCGAGGCGCGCGCTGGACGGCGGCACCGAAGCCGCAGCTCACCGACGAACTCTTCGAGCCCGGCTTCCGCATCCCCGAGGCCGGCGAGCCGATGCGGTACATCCTCACCGAGTTCGAGCCGGTGTTCGACGCGGCGGATTTCGTGCGCGCGGGACGGGACCTTTTCGTGACCCGGAGCAACGTCACCAACCGGATGGGCATCGACTGGCTGCGCCGCCATCTCGGCCCCGCCTACCGCGTCCACGAGATCGAGAGCCGCTGCCGCACGCCCATGCACATCGACACGACGTTCGTGCTGTTGGCGCCCGGCAAGGCACTGGTCAACCCCGAGTACGTCGACGTCGACCGGCTGCCCGACGTCCTGCGCTCGTGGGACATCCTGATCGCCCCCGAGCCCGCGCCGATCGACGACCGCCTGCTGAAGATCGCGTCGATGTGCGGCAAGTGGCTGAGCATGAACGTGCTCATGGTCGACGAGAAGCGGGTCATCGCCGAGCGCCATCACACGGACATGCTGCGGGCGCTGGAGAAGTGGGGCTTCGAGCCGATCCCGTGCGACCTGCTGCACTACGCGCCGTTCGGCGGCTCGTTCCACTGCGCGACGCTCGACGTCCGCCGCCGCGGCACGCTGGAGTCGTACTTCTCCTGACGGAAGAAATCCAGAAAAACCTGAGCGGCGATGTCGAGAACCCGCGACCTGCTCCGTCCCCGAGGTGAACGCGACCACAATGGGCCGCGCCATCACCTGGGAGAACCACCATGACCAAGTACCTGCTGCTCAAGCACTACCGTGGCGCTCCGGCCGCGGTCAACGACGTACGCATGGACCAGTGGACGCCGGAGGAGATCTCGGCACACGTGCAGTACATGCAGGACTTCGCGGACCGGCTGGAGAAGACCGGCGAGTCCCTGACGGGTCGGCGCGGGCCGGTCCGCCATGGGCCCGGCGCCCCGGTGGTCAGTCCCGCGGGCGGGTCGTGGTGAAGCGTCTGCGGTAGTCGGTCGGGGTCGTGCCCAGGTGGCGGGCGAAGGCGCGGCGGAGGGTCTCGTCGCTGCCGAGTCCGCTGCGGTGCGCCGCCGCCGTCACGCCGTGCCCGTCGAGGAGGAGTTGCTGCGCGCGGTCGAGACGGACCCGCTCGACCCAGCGGGCCGGGGTGGTGTTCAGTTCGGCCTGGAACAGCCGGGTCAGGTGCCGGGTGCTGACGGCGGCGGCCGCGGCCATCGCGGGCAGGCTGTGGTCGGCGGCGGGGTCGGCGAGCACGGACGCGGTCAGCGAGCGCAGCAGGCCGCTGCGCGCCGGCGGGGTCGCCAGTGCCGTGGAGAACTGCGACTGCCCGCCGGGGCGCTGCATGAAGACGACCAGTTCGCGTGCGGCCTCCCGCGCCGCGTCCGCCCCGTGGTCGTCCTCGACCAGCGCGAGGGCCAGATCGATGCCCGCGCTGATGCCGGCGGACGTGACGTACCGGCCGTCCCGGACATGGAGGGCGTCCGGCTCGACCCGCACCCGGGGGTAGCGGCGGGCCAGCGTCCTGGCGTGGCGCCAGTGCGTGGTCGCCCTGCGTCCGTCGAGCAGGCCCAGCTCGGCGAGGACGAAGGCGCCGCTGCAGACCGACGCGACCCGCGACGCCCGCTCGGCGAGGGTCGCCGCGGCCGCCAGCAGCTCCTGCCCCGCGGACTCGTCCGCGAGCCGGTCGGCCCCGGCGACCACGAGCGTGTCGACGGGACCGGCGTCGGCCGCCGCCGTGGTCCCGGCAAGCGCCAGACCCGAGGCGGTCGTGACGTCACCGCCGCGTGGGGAGACGAGGAGCGGCGTGTAGGGACGGCCGAGCCGTCGCGCCTGGTACAGCACCTCCACGGGGCCGCTGACGTCGAGCAGGGTGACTCCGTCGAACGCGAGGAAGGCAACCCGGGTCATGTCGGAATCTGTGGGTTGTGCGGCAGCAGGGACATGGCACCAGGTTAGGCCACCGGGCGACGCTGAGGGAGGTCACCGAAAATGCGAGAAAGAGCGGAAGGGCCGACACCATGAGTGAATCGATCGCGGGCGTGCAGATCCCGGACAGCACACTGGCGCGGGAGGCGACGGAGCTGGTGCGCGACGTGGCCCCGCCCCTGCTGTTCGACCACTCCCGGCGGGTCTTCCTGTTCGGGGCGCTGCGCGGCTGGAGGCAGCGGCTCCACTTCGACCCCGAACTGCTCTACGTGGGGGCGATGTTCCACGACCTGGGCCTGACCGAGCGCTACCGCCGCACCGACCAGCGGTTCGAGATCGACGGCGCCGACGAGGCCCGGCGGTTCCTCGACGCCCACGGCATCACCGGCGAGCCCGCCGACCGGGTCTGGACGGCCATCGCCCTGCACACCACCCCGGAGATACCGCTGCACATGGCGCCGGAGATCGCCCTGGTCACCCGCGGCGTGGAGCTCGACGTCCTGGGCATCGGCTACCACACCGTCTCCGAGGAGCAGCGGGCTGCGATCGTGGCGGCCCACCCCCGCCCGGACTTCAAGAACCGGATCCTCGCCGCCTTCACCGAGGGCATCCAGGACCGCCCGGAGACGACCTTCGGGAACGTCAAGGCGGACGTGCTGGCCCACTTCTTCCCCGGCTTCGTCCGCGGCGACTTCGTGGAGGTCATCAAGAACTCCGACTGGCGCGAGTGACCAGAGAGCATCCGGTTCGTTCCGGTTTGCCCTCTGGTGCACGCGCGTAGACCTCGGGCACGATGCGGTCTGCTCCACCTGCACAGCCACCCCCCACAGGACTCATGGCCCCGCGCAGGAAGGTTCCCCATGCAGACCGTCCAGCCCATGAAGGCTCTCAAGGTCCGATCCGTGCTGACCGCACTCGCGCTCGTCGTCGCTCCCGGCGTCGCGGTCGTCGGCACCGCCAGTTCGGCGCATGCCGCGACCAAGATCAGTCACGCCACCGCGACCTCGATGTTCCGGCAGTCCGGCATCACCTGGTCGTCCTCCGGAGGCTGCTCCGACCGCAACAACCCGACCTGTACGTCCTTCGACCAGCTCAACCTCGCCAGCGCCCAGGGCGCCCAGACGCTCAAGCAGGCGAGCGGCTGCGCGCTGAACATCACCGGCGGTACGGAGACGGGGCACGCCTCGGGGACGTACTCGCACTGGAACGGCTACAAGCTCGACTACAGCAAGTACACGTGCGTCGACAACTACATCAAGAACACCTTCACCTACATCGGCCCGCGGGGCGACGGCGCCCTCCAGTGGCGGTCCGGCTCCGGCAACATCTACGCCGACGAGGGCAACCACTGGGACGTCACCTACTACAACTGCGGCGGCTGCTGAGCCGTCGGCGGCAGGCATCGCAGGACTGGGCGGCCGTCGTGAGACGGCCGCCCGGTCGCGTCAGGCCCTCGCCGGTGCCGGGCCGACCAGTTCCGACAACACGTCCTCCATGGTCACGAAGCCGAGGACCGCGCCCTTCTCGCCGGTCACCGCGGCCAGGTGGCTGCCGTCGGCGCGCAGGGCGGTGAGGGTGTCGTCCAGCGGGGTGTCGATGCGGACCCGCGTGACCCGGTGCAGCGCCTCGCGCGGGAACGGGCGGTCGCGGTCGGTGACGCCGAGGGTGTCCTTGATGTGCAGGTAACCCAGCACGCCGCCGTTCGGTCCGGTCACCGGGAAGCGGGAGAATCCCGCCTGTGCCGCGACCCGCTCCAGCTCGTCCGGCGTGACCGTGTGGCCCACCGTGCGCATCCGCGGCACGGGGACGAGGATCTCGCCCACGGGGCGGGTGCCCAGCTCCAGCGCGTCGCGCAGCCGCTCCCCGTCGGCCGGCGACAGCAGCCCGGCCTCGCTGGAGTCGACGACCATACGGGCCAGCTGGTCGTCGGTGAAGACCGACTCGACCTCGTTCTTCGGTTCGACCCGCAGCAGCTTCAGCAGGGCGTTGGCGAAGGCGTTGATGCCGAAGACCACCGGGCGCAGGGCGCGGGTGAGGGCGACGAGCGGCGGGCCGAGCAGCAGGGCGGTCGGGACCGGTGCCGCCAGGGCGATGTTCTTCGGGACCATCTCGCCGATCAGCATGTGCAGATACGTCGCCACGGTGAGCGCGATCACGAACGCGATCGGATGCACCAGGCCGTGCGGGATGTGGGCCGCCTCGAAGGCGGGCTCCATCAGGTGCGCGATGGCGGGTTCGGCGACCGCGCCCAGCACCAGCGAGGAGACGGTGATGCCGAGCTGGGCGGTGGCCATCATCGCGGAGAGGTGCTGGAGCGCCCACATCGTCATCCGGGCCCGGGTGTTCCCGGCGTTGGCGTGCGGCTCGATCTGGCTGCGCCGGACGGAGATCAGGGCGAACTCCGCGCCGACGAAGAAGGCGTTGGTCAACAGGGTCAGCGCGCCGATCGCGAGTTGCAGCACGGTCATCGGGACACCTCCCCCTTGAGCTCCTGCGTCGCGGCCGTCCGGGCCGGGACCTGGGCGGGCCCGAGGATGCGGACGCGGTCGGCGCGGTGGTGCTCGACGTCGAGCACGTCCAGGTGCCAGCCGTCGTCCAGGTCCAGGACGTCGCCCTTGGCGGGGATGCGCGCGAGGCGGTTGGCGACCAGGCCGGCCACGGTCTCGTACGGCCCCTCGGGGGCCGTCAGGCCTATCCCGGCCAGTTGGTCCAGACGGACGGAGCCGTCCGCCTCCCACGCGGCGCGGCCGTCCGCGGTCTGCGGGGTGGGCAGCAGGTCGGGCACCTCGACGGGGTCGTGCTCGTCGCGGACCTCGCCGACGACCTCCTCGACGATGTCCTCCATCGTCGCCACGCCCGCCGTGCCGCCGTACTCGTCGATGACCACGGCCATGGTGCGGGTGGCGCGCAGCCGCACCAGGAGCCGGTCGGCGGTGAGGCTGTCGGGCACCAGCAGGGGGGCGGTGGCCAGGTCGGTGACCGGTGTGACCGCGCGCCTCTCCGGCGGCAGCGCGAGCACGTCACGGATGTGGACGGTGCCGATGACGTCGTCCAGCCCGGCGCGGTAGACCGGGAAGCGGGACAGGCCGGTGGCGTGGGTGAGGTTCGCGGCGTCCGCGGCCGTGGCCCGTGCCTCCAGAGCCTTGACGTCGACCCGCGGCGTCATGACGTTCTCCGCGGTCAGCTCGCCGAGGTGCAGGGTCCGTACGAAGAGTTCCGCGGAGTCCGCCTCCAGGGCACCCTCGGCGGCCGAGTGCTGGGCGAGCGCGACCAGCTCCTCGGGGCTGCGGGCGGAGGCCAGCTCCTCGGCGGGCTCCAGGCCCAGGCGGCGGACGAAACGGTTCGCCGTGTTGTTCAGGTGGCGGATGAACGGGCCGAAGGCGGCCGTGAAGCCGCGCTGCGGGCCGGCCACCACCTTGGCGACGGCCAGCGGCCGGGAGATCGCCCAGTTCTTGGGCACCAGCTCACCGATCACCATCAGCGCCACGGTGGACACGACCACGCCCAGCACGGTGGCGACGGGGGACGCGGCGCCGCCGAGGCCGATCGCCACCAGCGGCCCGCGCAGCAGCACCGCGAGCGACGGCTCGGCGAGCATGCCGATCACCAGGGAGGTGACGGTGATGCCGAGCTGGGCGCCGGAGAGCTGGACCGTCAGGCGGCGTACGGCCTTCAGCGCGCCCTCCGCCCCACGCTCGCCGGCGGTGGCGGCCCGCTCCAGGTCACCGCGCTCGACGGTGGTCAGGGAGAACTCGGCGGCGACGAACACCGCGCAGGCCAGTGTCAGGAGGAGGGCCAGCAGGAGCAGCAGGACCTCGGTCACCGTGCCACCCCCGTTCCCTCACAGTCGTGGCGTGGGTGGGGCTTGGCACGGCTGGTACTGGGAGGCTCACCCATTGCGGGTCCCTGGCTCCTTTTCGGTCTGTCGGTTCGGGAGGGCGTCGGCACCCTGACCCCATGGTAAAGGACAAGCAAAGCAGGCTGGTCAAGTCTCCGCACGCAGCGATTCCACGGCGTTCTCGGACGTTCCCGCGCCGCGGGCCGTGACACCGCCTGCGGCGCCATGGGCCACTTTATGCTTCTACTCGCTTGTAGAGAACGGCCGGGCCCTCCCGGTTGTTCCGTCACGGAGCCCGGCCGGTGCGGCCGGCGGCAGCGGTCGCCCCGTCCACCCGGCGCCGGCGACGCCCCGGCCGGCGTCAGAGCGGTGTCGCCGCGTGCAGGATGAAGATCAGCGTCACCGCGGAGTTGGCGGACGACATCGCGGAGACGGCCGTCCCGGCTGCGGCCGTCCACGCGGCCACCCCCACCGCGGTGAACGCGGAGGGCCAGGTGCGCGTCGCGGGAGCGGGCCCCAGCAGCGCCGCGACCCGGCGCGGCACCGGACCGGGTGCGGCGAGGCCCGCGAGGGTGGGGAGCCGCGTACCTCGTGAGGCCAGGGCCGCCCTGCCGATCGCGCGCGCCACGGTCCGGCGGTCGCCCACCTCGCGGGCTGCCTCCTCGTCCGCCCACCGCTCCGTCGTGTACGACACCGCCGTGCGCAGCGGACGCAGGAAGGGGTTGGCGCGCGCGGCCAGTTGGGTGACGAGCAGCAACCGGTGATGACGTGCGGCCAGGTGGGCCCGCTCGTGGGCGAACAGGGCGCGCCGTTCGGCGGGGCGCAGGACGCGCAGCAGTGCCGTGGTGACCACGATCCGGTCGTGGGCGCCGCCGGGCAGGGCGTACGCGTAGGGCGTGTCGTCGGGCAGTACCGCGACCTTCGTGGTGGGCAGGCCGGCCAAGGCGCGGTGCGCGCGGCGGCGTGTCCGCCGGTGGCGCCACAGCGTGCCGCCGCACGCCACGGCGACGGCCAGCAGCGCGGGGATGGCCGCCTTGCCGGCCACCTCGTCGTAGGGGACGGCCTCGCGGACCTCCGGGTCGGACCAGCCGTCCGGCAGCGGGTTGCCGGGCAGTTGAGCGGTGCCGACCACCATGAGCAGACCCAGGCACAGCGTGCTGCACGAGGCCATGACGCCGCCCATCACCGTCAGCAACCGGGTGGCGAGGCGCGGGTGGAGGTGGTGCTCGGCGAGCCGCGCGATCGGCCACGCGGTGAGCGGCAGCACCAGTGGCAGAAAGACGAACACCCCCATGCGGCTTCAGTCTTCCCCTTCGTCCTTCGCCCGCTCCAGCAGGTCCCGCAGCAGCCGCTCGTCCTCCGGTTCGAGGGCGGTGACGAAGCTCGCGAGCACGGCCTCGCGGTCCTGCTCGCCGTCCAGCACCTTGCACATCTTCCGGGCCGCGAGCCCCGCGCCGTCCGAGGCCGGCGTCCAGGCGAACGACCGCCCGGCGCGTTCACGGGTCACCGCGCCCTTGGCCAGCAGCCGGGTCAGGATCGTGA